>JBILTI010000073.1:0-7231 GCA_044371595.1 Bacteriovoracaceae bacterium | reverse complement strand
TTACTAACCGATGACTTCCATGTCATGGGCACTTGAAATCTAAAGTGTGTTCAGTTTAGTAATGTTGGTATGCCCATGAGCGTGTCACCAACGATACTCGATCAAAAAGATGGCGAGATTACTAACTGCTCCATCAATCCCAACTTACCGACTGGACTCAGTATTGATAATTTGACCTGCGTGATATCGGGTACGCCTTCGACAGCTCTTACTCCCACCACTTACTCCGTCGTGGCCACGAACTCTGCAGGAAACTCTTCTGTCGCCTCGGTCACACTTTCTGTAGGAGCTTCTGTACCGATTCTCAGTTACGTCGGTGCTGATTTCACTTCTGGGCTTGAGGGAGAAGCTAGGATGGTAACACCCACTATACTTTTAAATAATGGTGCTAATATCACCAATTGTGTCGCCACTCCCGCCCTTCCAGTTGAGCTAAGTATCAACACCTCAACCTGTGTGATCTCCGGCACACCGAGAGCAGCTCTTGCACCTACAACTTATTCTGTTGTCGCAACCAACTCAGCAGGGTCATCTTCGGCTGCCTCTGTAACGCTTTCCGTTATACTTCTTGGCCCCACAATCAGTTATGCCGGTGCCACAGGAACCTCAGGCACTCTAGGTGTCGCGATGTCAGTTTCTCCGACTAAACTCATGGCCAATCACTATTCGTCTTCAATTTTGGGCTGTGAAATTTCTCCAGCCCTTCCTGCCGGACTCAATATTAATGCTTTCAACTGTGTGATCTACGGGACACCAACAAGTATTTCTAGCTCTAGAACGTACTCTGTTGTCGCAACCAACGTTGCAGGCTATTCCAGCAACTATGCTTATGTCACTTTATCAGTCAGTGCGCCTCCAGTTTTGAGCTACTCTGGAGCTACTGGCACCTCTGGAAACGTTGGAGTTGCGATGTCGGTCACTCCGTCAACACTCAACAATAATGGTGCCGCCATCACCAACTGTGTCGCCACCCCTGCTCTTTCAGTTGGACTAAGTCTTAATACTTCTACCTGTGTGATCTCGGGAACACCGACTGGCACTCTTGCCTCCACCACCTACTCCATTGTCGCAACGAACTCTGCCGGAAACTCTTCTGCTGCCTCCGTCACTTTGATGGTCACAATATGCCCAACTAATTATGCTCAAGTTCCTGCCAACCCAAGCCTTGGTGTTACCAACGCCTTTTGTGTCGCCCAGTTTGAGATGAAAAACGTCTCTGGTGTTGCCACCTCACAGGCAGCTTCTACTCCTTGGGTTTCTATCAGTCAAACCGACGCCAAGTCTGCCTGTACATCTCTTGGAACAGGTTATGACCTCATCTCAAATCCAGAGTGGATGGCGATCGCATACGAAATAGAAAAGACTGCCACAAATTGGTCAAGTGGAGTCGTTGGCACAGGGATGCTTAATCGTGGACATTCGGATATGTCACCATTTGCGACAATTGCTGTAACGGACATCAATAATCCTTATGTTGGGACCGGTAATAACTCTGGACAACCCGCTGGTTCTGGTTGGGAGCAAAGAAGAAGCCACACTCTCTCAAACGGTCAAACAATCTGGGACCTTGCAGGTAATGCCTGGGAATGGACAGACTGGACCTTGGGTGGTGCCCTCACATCTGGACCAACAAGCTGCCCTGGAGCACAGTTCCCGGCACAGTTTCCGAGCGTTTCCTGCGGAGCACTCTCGGCAGCTGACTTTATGCCTGGAAACCCAGGCGGAGTGGCGACGGCAGACTATAATTCAAATTATGGATTAGGTTATTTTTTTGGAGGTAGCGGCGGCGCTGCCCATCGTGGCGGTGACTATTTTTTCAACGAATTATACAATTTAGCATTTGCTGGTGTTTTCTCGCTCAATTTGGGTGATGGCTCCGCCAAGTGGTCCGTTGGGTTCCGCTGCGTATTTAGACCTTAGAGCTCACACGATCTGTCTCTCATCTGGCATAATTCATATGGCGCAGCTAAAACCATTCCGAGTGTGATCCTGGTAGAGCAGAGCTGAGGTGCGCCGAGATAATTATCTGCCTTTTACTCTAACCCAAGTCTTACCTTCCCGGAGTGATTGAACCAGGCGGTCGTCACTCTACCATCCAAGGCTTTTAGCAAGATTCCATGGTCTTCCTCGTCACTTATGAAGCCGGGTTTGATCAAAGAAAAAAGACTTTTGGTCCCGACTTTTTCCTCGATCGACGGGAGAGGGTCCTATTTTACCCCACCAAAGAGTGCCTTATTTTGGGAAGAATCACTGATGAGCTTTTTATAATCGATCCCGAATTCATCACAGAATATTCTCTGAACCGCCCTTCTTGAGGGCAAGCTCGTCTCTAGGTTCAATCGATGTGGTAGAGCATGAGTGCGCTCGGAGAAGTCAGCGCACAACTAATTTATCTCGCGGTTCTTCAGATAGCAGCAGCGCGGATCATACTACGAACAGTTTTGGGATAGACCATAAGGCCCGCCAAGGTAATTTTCGCACTTTTCTCCTCGACCTCTAGGACACTGAGAAAGAGATACCGCCGCAAGTCTTGAGGAAGATGGGTCAGTTCTTTGTCACTGACCTAATAGCGGCAGCGATAGTACTCTCATCACAAAAGATTTCCTCGAAAATCTTGGAGTAGATCCATCTCTCGTTGCGAAGAAGAAGCACGCGGAAGTGCTCCGCGTATTTGTGCTTGTCCTCTTTGCGAAGCTCTGAAAGTAGTCCCTGACCTTGCTCTGGCGTCAAAAAGCCTGGTATTGGAAAGAGAGAGACGAAAATGAGAGCGCTGCTAAGGCTTAATCTGAAAATTAAATTGGGAGGGGTTTAGGTATTTCCTAACTGGGATTTCGGCGCTACCATTTCTCATCAGGAGATTTGTATGCAGGTCGTTATCTTGTGTGGCGGATCGGGTACCCGGCTCTGGCCAGTGTCGCGGACCCTCTACCCCAAGCAGTTCGTGAAGCTCTTCGAGGACGAGTCGCTCTTCCAGAAGACTGTCAAGCGGAACGTCGCCGTCGCCGACTCCTTCTCGGTCGTGATCAACCAGGAGCAGTACTTCATGGGCCTCGACCAGCTCGAAGACCTGAAGGTCCGGGGGAACAAGACGTTCATCCTCGAACCGGCCGGAAGGAACACGGCCCCGGCCATCGCCATGGCCGCCTTCGCCGCCGCGCCGGAGGACGTCCTCCTCGTGGTCCCCTCCGACCACCTCATCGCCGACGAGGCCGCCTACCTCGCCGCCGTGGCCCGGGCGCGGGCCCTTGCCGAGGCCGACCGCCTCGTCACCTTCGGGATCAGGCCCGGCTACGCCGAGACCGGCTACGGCTACATTGAGGCCGCCGGCAACGAAGTGCGCTCGTTCAAGGAGAAACCCGACGCGGCCACCGCCGAAACCTACGTCCGGGCGGGGAACTACTTCTGGAACTCCGGCATGTTCTGCTTCCGGGCCCGGGTCTTCCTAGAAGAGCTGAAGCTTCACGCGCCCGACATCTACGACCAGGGCCTCCTCACGTTCCAGCACGCCCGACGGGATCAGGCGATCCGGCTCCAGCTCGACGACATGAAATCGATCCGGGCCGAGAGCATCGACTACGCGGTGATGGAAAAATCTCGGAAGGTCACCGTGGTCCCGGCCGACATCGGCTGGAACGATCTCGGCTCGTTCGATTCGCTCTACGAGGCGCTCCCGAAGGACCGTGACGGCAACACGCGGTCACCGAACACAATCCACCTCGGCTCCCGGAACAACCTCGTCATTACCGACGATCGGCTGATCTCGACGATCGACGTCGAAGACCTGATGATCGTCG
Source organism: Bacteriovoracaceae bacterium (assembly GCA_044371595.1). GTDB lineage: Bacteria > Bdellovibrionota > Bacteriovoracia > Bacteriovoracales > Bacteriovoracaceae > Peredibacter. Next base: position 3,437 of record JBILTI010000073.1, on the reverse strand, counting down.
ACACACGCGACGCCATCGTCATCGCCCGGAAGGGGTCGACCCAGAAGGTGAAGGAGCTCGTCGGCGAGGTGAAGAAGCGGAACCCCGAAATGGCTAACGTCCACATGACGGCCCACCGGCCTTGGGGAACCTACACGATCCTCGACGAGGGCCGCGGCTACAAGGTGAAGCAGATTACGGTCCGTCCTCACGCGAAGCTTTCCCTGCAGTACCATCACCATCGCTCGGAACATTGGATCGTGGTGAGTGGAACGGCGACGGTCACGATCGACGACCGCACCTTCGAGCTCCGGCAGAACGAATCGACGTTTATACCCAAAGAGTCAAAGCATCGGCTCGCCAACGATCAGGAGGTCGATCTGGTCCTGATCGAAGCTCAAGTTGGCCCCTACCTCGGCGAGGATGACATTGTGCGACTTCAGGATGACTACAAGCGCAACTGATTGATATTGTTCACTCTGGACTTTGTGTTTTGAAAATTGCTATCTTAAGATTGAAACACACACCGAGGGTCCCATGATTCGATCAGTTTTGATCTTGATTGCGTTCTGTTACGTGGTAACGACGCTGACAAGATTTTAAGGAACAGGTGAAATGGACTTCACCAAAATCCTTACCCCCCTTACTGAGCTCTTCCCACCCTCGAACCTTCTCAAAAAAAAATCCCTCGCCTTTACCGTTATGATCCTTTCTCCGCATCCCGACGACGAAGCGATCACCGGTTCGCTTCCGCTACGGCTCCTCCGGGAAAACGGCGCCCACGTGGTCAACGTCGCCGTGACGCTCGGATCGAACGAGGCCCGCCGGGAAGCTCGCCGTCGGGAGCTCGAGGCCGCGTGCGCGGTCCTCGAGTTCGAGTGCGTCTACCTCGACGAGGACTGGCGGAAGAAGGAGCGCGAGCTCAAGGCCCTCGTCCAGAAGTACCAACCGTCGCTCGTGGTCGCGCCCCATCGGAAGGATCGGCACCCGACTCACGTGAAGACGGGGGAGCTCTGCCGGAAGGTCCTCGCCGTCGTCAAGAATGGACCGGTCCTCGTCGCCTGGAGCGAATTCTGGGCGCCGATGGCGAAGCCGAATCTCCTGCTGGAGGTCCCCCGCGAGATCCTCGAACTTCAGATGGCGGCGCTCGCCGAGCACGTCGGCGAAGTGTCCCGGAATCCGTACCATCTGCGGCTTCCGGCCTGGATGATGGACAACGTCCGCCGCGGCTCCGAAGTGGTCGCAGAGAACGGCGCGGCCGCCGCGACCTTCCCCTTCGGCGTCCTGTATCAACTCCAGCTGTGGAAGAACGGGAAGCTCACCGCACCGCGCGGCCTTCCCGCGACCCTAACGACGGACTCCGACCTCGGTCAGATCTTTAGATTGATCCTCGAGGCCGCGGCCGGATCCAAAACCAGGGTGAAGTGAGGATGATCTTTTAGGAAGGTAGCGGGACACCCGGGATCATCGTGGTGGTTCAGGAGATGCTTTATGACCTCCGCCTTCGACGTTCCCGTCGCGAGAAGCAACAGGCGCTTCGCCTCCCGGATCGTGCCGATCCCCATCGAGAGGGCCTCGCGGGGCGTGACGTCCGTAAACTGGCCCCGGTTCGCCTCGAGCGTCTCGTCGGTCAGGCGTACGAAGCGCGTCCGGGAATCTTTCTCCGAGCCCGGTTCGTTGAAACCGACGTGTCCGTTCTGTCCGATCCCCAGGAGCTGCAGATCGACGCCGTTACTCTCACGCAGGAAGGCCTCGTACCGTTCCGGGCCGTCGAGGGCCGCCGCGGGCGGAAAAGCGACCTGCGATTCCGGAATCCCGAGCGGTCGGAGGAGATGAGACTGGATATAGTACTTGAAACTCGATGGATGGTCGTCGGGAAGTCCTCGGTACTCGTCGAGCATAAAAAAGAACGTCTTCGCAAGCGAAACCTTGGATTCCGCCACGAGTTCGCAAAACCGGGCGTAAACGGGCTCCATCGTCCGGCCCGTCGCGAGACCGATCACCGAGGCCGGGTGCGCCTGAATCTTCTCTAGTACTAGTGACGCGACAATCGCAACGGCCTCGTCCCGCGACGCGGCCTGAATAACTCTCATCTTAATCCTTCAAGTGAAAAAACTATGTATTAGATAATATGCGGGCCACCGGTCCGGAACAAGGCTCGTTCCTGTAAATTATTCGGATTCCGAATTCGGTATTTGAAATCGGAACCGATCCGGTGTTTATTGCCTGGCATGAAACCAGGCCTCTCCTTCCTCGTGATCGAGGATGACAAGTACGCGCGCTTAAACCTCCGGGAGATCCTGCGGCCCTACGGCGTCGTCGACGAGGCCCCCGACCTGGAGACGGCGCGCGAGCGGGTTACGCAAGGGCGCTACGACATCGTTATCACGGACATAGAGCTCGGCGACGCGTCCGGGGTCGATCTGATCGGCCTCATCGTTCGGCGGGGATTCCACTGCATCGTGGTGAGCTCCTACGAATGCGAAGCGACGATCGAAAAGGCTTACACCCTCGGGGCCCGCCACTACCTTTCGAAGGTCAAGCTCAAGGACCAGCTTCCGGTGTACATCCGGAAGTTTCTGGACGCCCGGGAGGCCAAGCTCGAGAAGCTCCTGAAAGAGGAATTCATAACCCGGGATCCCGCGCTGATCGCCGACCTCCGCCGGCTCGGAGAGATCAACTGGAAGGGGCAATCGCTGTTCATCTCAGGCCCGACCGGGACGGGGAAATCCCTCCTCGGGAAGCTCATCCACGAGCTCACGCACCCGGAGGCGAACCTGGTCCATCTGAACTGCTCGGAGGTCGCCGAAAACCTCCTCGAGTCGGAGCTCTTCGGGCATGAAAAGGGGGCCTTCACCGGTGCCGACCAGAAGAAGGACGGGAAGCTGAAGCTCGCCCACGGCGGCACCCTCTTCCTCGACGAAGTGGCGACAATGCCGCTCGTCATGCAGCAGAAGCTCCTCAAGGCGCTCGACGAGAAGACCTTCTATCCGGTCGGCGCGGCGGTCCCGGTGAAGGCCGAGTTCACGCTCGTGACGGCCACCTGCGAAGACCTCCCGGAGAAGATGGCGCGGAGGGAGTTCCGCGAAGATCTCTATCACCGGATCTCCGGGTTCCAGTTTCACCTGAAGCCCCTAGCCGACCGCCGCGACGACGTCGAGCTCCTGGTGAAGCATTTCCAGAAACTCTCCCCCCGGCGCTTCGTCGTGCGGCCTGAGGCGCTCGAGCTCTTAAAGCGGCACAGCTGGCCCGGAAACATTCGAGAACTTCGAAAGACCTGCGAACGGTTTTCCCAGGGTGGCGCGGGGATAGTCGACGCCGCCGTCGTCGGACAAGCGCTCGGGATTCCGGCGCCGATTCCGGCCCCCCTCGGGACTCGGGAATGGGAAGCCTTCGTCTTCGAGCAGGGACTCCGGGCCTACATCGATTCGATCGAACGGCGGGCCGTCGAGGAGGCC
>JBILTI010000438.1:0-2644 GCA_044371595.1 Bacteriovoracaceae bacterium | reverse complement strand
CAATTATTTTAACCGCTTAATGCGGTTGTTCCTTGTGTGGTGCATCAAATGCTTAAGACTTTTTTCCGGCACAACGTATATGCGAGCTTCGTCGGGTAGTAGGCCGCCTCGTTTATAAAAATCGGATACCTGGTCTCGCTCGTCAGTCGCTTGATCTCTTTACCGTCGAAGGCCCGGAAGGGAGCGTACTCGCCGTTCACCGGGTCGAAGTCGCTTCCCTGGAACCCTTCGTGGATATACGCGAGGAGTTCACCGGCCTCGTCCTGAGGGTAGTAAACATCTTCTATTTCTTCATAGATTTCGAGCGTCGTCTTCGTCAAGTTGGAGGGTGTCGCCAGGGCCCGGAGCGTCTTCGCCAGGACGGCCCGCGTCCCTGCGAGCGCCGTTGCATCGAGGACGCCGTTGGCCACGGGGCCGACCTCGATCATGAGGCCCGTGTCCGACTGGGAAACGAGGTACTTCCGATGCGGATCCGGCGACAGGATCGCCCGCGTATCCGGGAGCCGCGCCACTAGCTCCGCGGCGATCCGGAGGTTCAGCGGGTGCTCGCGCGTGATGATAACGGTGTTGCCCATGCGCGACGTCGTCGTATGGAGGTCGATCACGAAGCACGGCGCCGCCTGGATCCGGTCGCGGAGCTCCCGCGCGCGGCGGTGCTCGAAGGAGCCGGGCCTCGCCTCGTTCAGGAACTGGAAGGCCCGGTTAAGGTCCTCGTCCTTGAAGCGGCGGTTGAGCGCGAAGGCCTCGGGGTTGGCGAGGATGAACTCCACGGAGAGCCCCGGGACGTCGCGCCGGAGGGCGTCGGCGAACTTCCTGATGGCGTAGACGCCGGTCCACTCGTTGCCGTGTGTTCCCCCGAAGACGAGGACCGAGTTCGGGATCATTTCTTCTCCTCGATGCGCTTCACGAAGTCGTTGATGATGTTGTGGTAGAGGTCCATCCCGGCAATCGCGTCTTCGACGTTGGCGTCGATGTTCGGGTTGTCGTTGATCTCGATCACGAAGGCCTTCCCGTCCCGCTCCTTCAGGTCCACGCCGTAGAGGCCGTCGCCGACCTGGTGGGCGAGCTTCAGCGCTGTGGCTACGACGGCCTTCGGAACCTTGGAGATCGGGAACGTCTCGGCGTCGCCGGAGGTGACGCCGCCCTTCTGCGGCTTGTTGTGGTCGTAGATCTGCCAGTGGCCCTTCGTCATGTAGTACTTGCAGGCGAAGAGGGCCCGGTTGTTCATGATGCCGATGCGCCAGTCGAAGTCCGTGTAGAAGTACTCCTGCGCCAGGAGCAGGGCGGTCTTCTTAAAGAGGTCGTCGGTGACGCTCCGGAGCTCGTCTTCGGTCTTCACCTTGAAGATCCCCTTCGAGAAGGAGCCGTCAGGGATCTTGATGATCATCGGGAGCCCGATCTCCGCGATCGCCTCCCGGAGCTGCTCGGGCCCGGGGCCGATCACGAGCGTCTTCGGGGCCGAGATGTGGTTCGACTGGAGCAGGTTCTGGAGGTAGATCTTGTTGGTGCAGCGGAGGATCGACATCGAGTCGTCGATGCACACGAGGCCCTCGGCTTCGGCCTTCTTCGCGAAGCGGTACGTGTGGTTGGTGATCGACGTGGTCTCGCGGATGAAGAGCGCGTCGTACTCGGCGATCCGCCCGTAGTCTTTCTTCTCGATCAGCTCCACGAGCACGTCGTTCTCCTTGCCGGCCTTGACGAAGTTGGCGAGGGCCTTCTTGTCGCTCGGGGCCATGGCCTCCGCCGGGTTATGGAGGATCGCCAGGTCGTAGCGGTACTTCTTCTTCGCCTTGGGCTTCCTCCAGATCTTCCCCGAGTACTCGTCGAGGGCCGCCGCGAAGCGATCCTCCTCGACCCCGGAGAGCGTGTTGAGGCTGCCGGTGCGGATCGAGTTGATCTCCCACTTCTTGTCCCACTCGAAGTCGACGTGTAGGATCGGCGCCGGGAACAGGTCGAAGATCTGCCGGGCCACGTCCTGGAGCTGCTCCTTCTCGGTGCGGCCGAAGTAGATCGTCACGGAGATGTTGTCGGTGGGCCCCTGGTTCTTGAAGGCCTTCTGGATCGCGAGGTCGAGGTCCTCGGTCGCGAGGTTGTAGAGCGTGGACTTCGAAAGGTCGTTGATCGCCTTGACGGCCGGGATCACGGAATGGCCCCGCGCCTCGGCCAGGAGCGAACAGTAGTAGCCGTTGCTGAGATAGCGGTAGTTCCGGCAGAGGTTGATGATTTTGATCCGCTCGCGGGTGCCTCCCGCCTCGTAGACGTTTTCGTCCCAGTTGACGAGGTAATCCTGCGGCGTCATGAGCTGCTCGACCGGGTAGAACGAGTTCCAGTCCTTAAGCTTTTCGACGATGACGATGATCTTGGCCACGTGCCTTCCGTGAAAAACGTTCACTCATTTTGGTGGTGAAAGTTGTTGGTTCCTTAAGTACAATAGCAGAATGGAACGCATCTTCAAGGGGGCGCGTGATTGAAAAAGTCGAAATCGACGGCCGCCGCCGGGGCGGGCAAGTTCGACCCGCGGAAGGTAAAGCTCCGCCGCGCCCGGGTCACCGACCTCCGGGCGCTCCTCTCGGTGGAAAACGCCTGCTTCAGCTACGATCAGCTGAGCCGGCGCAGCTTCCACTGGATGATCAAGAAGGCGCAC
>JBILTI010000200.1:0-4628 GCA_044371595.1 Bacteriovoracaceae bacterium | reverse complement strand
TCGGCTACGGCCTGGTTCTGATCAACCGCGGAACGTCCCTCGCCCGGCTCTATTCGATCTGCATTCTGCGCGCCTACCAGGGCCACGGCCTCGCGTCGCTCTTGATCGCCGAGCTCGAGAAGCGCGCGGCCGAGGACGAGGACTGCGCCTACCTCCGGCTCGAGGTTAAGGAGGACAACCGCGGGGCGATCGGGCTCTACGAAAAGCTCGGCTACCGCAAGTTCACCGAAAAGGATGACTACTACGACGACGGGAAGGCGGCGTTCTGCTACGAGAAACGGATCCGTATGCTGACGACGCCGCCGCGGCTCGACGTCCCGTACTACACGCAAGGCACCGAGTTCACCTGCGGCCCCTCGAGCCTCATGATGGCGATGAAGGCCTTCAACCCGAACTACGAGCTGTCGCTGTCGAACGAGCTCCAGATCTGGCGCGAGGCCACGACAATCTTCATGACCTCGGGTCACGGCGGCTGCGGCCCCCACGGCCTCGCCCTCTCGGCCTGGCGGCGCGGGTACCGGGTGGAGATGTTCCTCTCGCGCAGCGAGGTCCTGTTCCTGAACTCGGTCCGCTCGGAGGAGAAGAAGAAGATCGTCTCGCTAGTTCACCGGGACTTCGAGAAGAAGATCGCCGAGACGAACATCCGGGTCGTTAAGAAGAAGTTTACCCTCGCCGACCTCCGCGAGGTTCTGAAGAAGGGCGGCATCCCGCTGGTCCTCATCACCACCTACCACTTCGACAACAACCGGGTTCCGCACTGGGTGGTGGTCACGGCCTTCGACGACGCCTTCGTCTACATCCACGATCCGGACCAGTACCACGCCGCGGATCACGCCGGCGTCATCAGTCGGGTACACATCCCGATCCCCGAGGACCAGTTCCTGAAGATCTCGCGCTGGGGCGCCGACCGGCTGTCTGCGACGGTGGTGGTTTACCCCGACTAGGCACCCCGACTCGGTGGACGTCCTAGTTACAGCGGATTCGGACCTTCTTGCCAACGTTATCGATCTCGAACCGGACACTCGCGCCGGCCGGGCACGTCGTGGTCGTCGGATCGAGGATCTGGTTGAAGTCGACCCAGTCGCGGATGTCCCGGCAGAGGACGACGCCGGTGCTGTCGACGCCGGAGAAGATCGTGCTCGCGGGGCACGGCGACGGGTTCGGCTTGCAGACGTTGTTCGTCGTGTCCCAGACGAAGAGCTCCTGCTGGGCGCCGGCGCCGTCGCCGGCGTTTAGCTCGTCGCAGATCTGGCGGGCCATGTCGAGGTTGACGTTATCCTGGGAGGCGACGGAGTTCGTCGTTCCCTGCGCCCGGGCGTAGGCGCTGCAGCCGGCGAAGGTGGAAGTGATCGGATTCCGGCGGAGCCGGACGGGGATGATCTTCTTGATCTCCCGGGCCCCGTAGCCCTTCCCCTGGAGCTGGACGGCGCTCAGGCGCTCGTAGACGATCTCGATGTTGCGCTCGGTTCCGACCGTGGCGACCGCGGGAAACGAGATGCTCTTGACCAGGACCTGGTTCGCCATGTACTTCGTCCCGGCCTGGACGACGGTAGCGGTCGCGGTGTCGGCCTTCGAGCGGATCGCCAGAACCGTGACCGGCGACGTCTGGAGGATCGCCGTCGAGAGCACCGGCGAGTGTTCGGCGATCGTCGCCGTGCAGTTCTCCTGGTCCTGGAGCGTCGTGAAGACCGTCGCGTGTAGCTCCTCGACCATGTCCCGAGTCTCCGCCCCCCGCTGAGCGAGCTTCTGGTCGGTTAAAAGCCGGGTCGCGACTAGGCTCGCGCCGGCGACGGCGGCGGCGATCATCATGCCCTGGACCAGGGAGAAGCCGGACTGGTTTCTGAAGAGTTTCATCCCTTTCATCATAATCGCAAATCCTTCCGGAACGGAAGGTTATCGGCGCGGCGGGAAATTTCCTTACCCTCCGCGGATGGGCCTGCCACGAAACGGTGGCATATTGATCGGGACGGTCGGGTTTAAGACCCCGGTAGTTTTATCTAATCTCTTCGGACCGGTTCTCCGATTATTATATATATAAAAGGAGCAGCGTGAACAATAAACTTTGTTCCGTGGATCTGAGATCGCAGCGAGGCTACTCGCTCACCGAAGTCATGGTGGGCGGGGCCATCCTGGCGGGCGTCGCGCTCGCCGGGGCCCAGCTCGTTAAGGACCAGTCCAAGGCCCAAAAGAAGATCGACTTGGACCAGGATCTCATGTCCTACCATTCCCGGCTCGCGAAGCTCATGGCGGTCGCCGGGAACTGCAACGCCACCTTCCGGACGCACCTCGCGGGCACCGCGCAGCCGATCGCGGCCGGGGCGATGGCCGAGCTCCAGCTCTGTAATTCGTCGACGTCGTCCTGCGACGACACGGCCGGGATGACCGGGTCGAGTCTTGCGAACAACGCGTTCTCGACGGGCTTCTACGCCGGAACGCGGTTCGTGGGCGTCAACGATTACATCTCCTCGGCCCGGCGCTGGCGCGTCGCTGCGATCGACATTCCGGAAGCGCGGAACCGGTCCGGGCAGATCCGAATCCGCGTCACCTATCAGGAATCGAGCGGGCGGCGCGTGAGCAAAGAGCTCCAGGTGAACGCGCGCTTCCAGGCCAACGGTGACTTTGTCGAGTGCACGGACACCGGCGAGAGCTTCTTAAAGTCGTCCCAGCAGGACCTCTGCAAGACCATGGTCTTCGTCAACTCGTCGGGGATGATGGCCACTTGGGATCACGTGAACCAGCGCTGCGACTTCCAGCTCTCGAAGCAGTGCCCGGCGGGGTCCCAGTCGTTCCTCTCCTCCGACGGCATCTTTCGCTGTCGGAAGTTCATCCGGCCCGGGGATCCGTCTCGGTTGGACGGGACGAGCGCCCCGACGTGTACGCCGCCGCTGAAGCCGCGGGTGTTCTTTGATTCGGTTAGCAAAACGATGGACATCCGATGCGAGTGACGGACCAGCGCGGGATGAGCCTGACGGAGCTTTCCATCGCGATGGGCCTCATGGGAGGGATCGCGCTCGTGACCACGAAGATCCTCGAGGACCAGAAGGGCCACCAGGCCGTCATGACCCGGAAGGTCGAGGTCGCGAAGGCCGTCTCCGTGCTCAAGACGGCGCTCAACAATGCCGCAAACTGCAGGGCGATGCTCGGCGGAAAGACCCTCTCCGACCCGACGAACCCCACGGCCGCGGTCTCCCTCAACGAACTCCGTCTTCCGGTCCGGCTCGAGGCCGGGACGAACTACACGGAGACGTCGGCGAACTCCCTCCTCCTGCTCCGGCGGGATACGGCGTACACCGGCTTCGAGACCGGCAAGATCCGCCTCTTCGAGGGGATGTTCCGGAACCAGTCGCCGCCGACTCCCGGAACCGCGTTCCTTGAGGTCGAATTCTACATCAAGGGCCTCCCGGCCGAGGCCAAGGCCAACCGCTTCCGCTTGTCCCTCGAGACCTTCCCGCTGACCGTCTCGAAGGACGGCTCGAACCGGGTCACGAACTGCGGGATCGCGGTGACGGCCGCCGAGGTTCTCTCGGCCCGGCAGAAGTTCTGCCGGTCGCTCCAGCCCTACGCGGCCTGGAACGCGGTGACGAGCAAGTGCGAATACAGCGGCCTCAACTGCCCGTATGGCAAGGTTCCCACCTACGTCGCGAGCACCGGAGGGACGCTCTGCACGGACGTCCGCTGGAACCTCGACCTGCACGACCTCTTCGACGCCACCCCGTGTACGAGCGGTTCCAGCCGCTATACCATAGACAGTTCTTCGGGAAAGCTCCGGATCCAGTGCCTCTAATTTCTGTCACTTGATGTTTTTGCAATGTAGTATAATCTTATGCTATGCGGATAGAAGTGCTCGTCGGGAACGAAGATCCGGTCGTTTACCCCCTCAACTCAGCGAAGATGACCGTCGGCAGCGCCGAACAGTGTGACATCGTCCTGGAGACGAACGGCGTGAGCCGGAAGCACCTCATCATCCTCACGGAGGGCGACAACTACTTCGTCGTCGACCAGGGGAGCACGAACGGCTCGTTCATCAACGAGGATCGGCTGGTTCCGGGCCGGAAGGTCGAGTTCACGTCGTTCTTCCCGGTGCGCCTCGGCGACAACGTACTCCTCTCGCTCCTGAGCGACGAAGAGGGCGAGGACTCGCTCGTCGAGAAGATCGAGATCCCGGAGAAGTTCCGGGAGCTCGACCTCGATGTCAAGGCGCCCGGCCCGGCGAACGACCGCACCAACGTCATCAGCCTCAAGGAACTCAATAAGGTCAAGACTGAGAAGCTGATCCAGACCCGGGATCAGAAGCGGACCACAGTCAAGAAGAAGATCGAGGCACCCAAGGCCAGGCCGAAGAAGAAGGTGAACCTTGTGCCGTACGTGGCGTTTGCGATCGTCGCCGCAGCCGCGGTCTATAACCTCTTTATCATGAAACCCGTCGTCGAAGAACCGAAGCCCCTGGCGAAGGTCGGCGAACTGGTCCAGGAAAAGGTCCCGCCGAAGACGCCGCCGGTGAACGAGCTGCTCGTTCCCGAATCCGAGCTCGCCAAGCGCGACGCCTACGACGTCATCGTCAACGACCTCAAGTGCTCGACCGACCGGGAGATCCTCTTCTGCGACCTCTTCCCCGGGGCGCGCGAGGA
>JBILTI010000072.1:0-7303 GCA_044371595.1 Bacteriovoracaceae bacterium | reverse complement strand
CGTGGACCAGCTCCTGGCCGCCCTTGAAGCCGATCGAGAAGAGGAGGTAGATGGAGATGAACTTGGCGGACGGGGCCGGGATCTCGAGGTCGCTCTTCACCGCCGTCGCGAAGATCCCGAGGAGGAAGAACAAGAGCGTGGGGTTCGTGAGCGTGCTCGTAAGGAGTTCGATGTTCATGGGTATCCTGTCGCGCAGCATTGACTGCGAGTCACTTGGAAAAAATAAGTTTTTGCGTCCAAATGAATACTTCTTTTTTGGCCACTTTAAAACACTTCAATGTGCTCCCGCGCGGGGGAACCGACTAAATTTTCATGTATTCCCCGTTTCCGATCCTTTACAATACCCCCATGAACAAACCCTTTACCCCTCCCGCGAATGTAAAAGAAGTCCTCGAACGCCTTTCCCGGCCCAAGACCGCCGTGGTGACGGCCGGCATGCCCTACGCGAACGGCCCGCTCCACCTGGGGCACCTCGCCGGCGCCATGATCCCGCCGGACATTCTCGCCCGGTACCTCCGGATGATGATCGGCCGCGAGAACGTCCTCTTCGTGAGCGGAAACGACGACCACGGCTCGACCTCCGAGGTCGCCGCCCTGAAACATAACCTCCCGGTCCGCGACTTCATCGACGGGATCCACGTCCAGCAGAAGAAGACCATCGACCGCTACGGCGTCTCCTTCGACGTCTTCTCCGGGACCTCGCAGCCAGACCTCTACCCGATGCACGCCGAGCTCTGCCAGGACTTCCTCCGAAAGCTCTGGAAGAACGGCATGCTCGAGAAGAAATCCTCGAAGCAGTGGTTCGACCCGAAGCTTAGCCGCTTCCTCCAGGACCGAAACGTCACCGGGAAATGCCCGAATCCGCACTGCGGAAACGAGAGCGCCTACAGCGATAACTGTGAAGTCTGCGGCGCGAACTACGATCCGGCCGAGCTGATCAATCCAAAGTCGAGCCTCTCCGACGCGACCCCGGAGCTCCGGGACACGGTTCACCTGTGGCTCGACATGTGGAAGGTCTCCGACCAGCTCACCGAGTGGATCCGGAGCAAGCAGAACAAGTGGCGGAAGGGCGTCTTCAACGAGGTCTTCGAAACCGTGCGGCCCGCGTTCCAGTTCGATAACACGTTTGAACCGCTCTTCAAAGAGCTCCGTCCGACGCTCCCGGCGCACAAGAGTCGGTACGCACCGGGGAAGAAGGTCGTCGTCCAGTTCGAGAAGAAGGGAGACTTCGCGGCGGGCCTTAAGCTCCTCGAGGACAAGGGGATCCCGTGCCAGCTCCTCGACGGCTGGGCCCACCGCTCGATCACCCGGGACGTCACCTGGGGGATTCCGGTTCCGCCAGAGATCGACCCCGAGCTCGTGGGCAAGACCCTCTACGTCTGGCCCGATTCCCTGATCGCGCCGATCTCGTTCACGAAGCTCGCCCTAAAGCGTCGGGGCCGCGACCCGGAGGAGTTCGCGCGCTTCTGGAAGGATCCGGAGTCCCGGATCTTCCAGTTCCTCGGGCAGGATAACGTTTACTTCTACGTCCTCATGCAGGGGGCGATGTGGTTCGGGACCCAAGCCGAGACGAACCGTCCGCCGGTCGCCGGCGAGCTCAGTCTCACCGACGTCTACAGCGTCTTCCACCTCATGGTCGACGGCGAAAAGATGAGCAAGTCCCGCGGAAACTTCTACAGCGGCGACCAGCTCCTCGACGAGATGGGCTACAATCCGGATCAGATCCGCTACTTCCTCTCAACGCTCGGGCTTCCGGAGAAGCAGTCGAACTTCGACTTCGAGACCTTCAAGGAGCGGAACCGCTTCCTGGCCGGGCCTCTCAACGCGGCGATCGAGAAGCCGATCGCGGCGGCGCACTCGAAGTTCGAAGGCCTCGTGCCAGATGGAAAGCTCCTCGAGAAGGTCGAGAAGGAGACGCTGAAGATCGTCCAGCTCTACGTGAAGAACATGGAGAAGGCGGAGTACCTGACGCTCCTCGGGCAGATCGAAAACTACGCGCGCCTCATCAACGGCGTCTTCGTGCAGCACAAGCCGCATGACGACCGCGCGGACCTCCAGGGCCGCCGCGACGGCCTCTACATGCTCTATCCGTTCGCGCCGCAGACGATGGATCGGGTCCGTCAGAGCCTTAACCTGCCGGAGACGGTCTGGTCCCTCGACGAACTAGGAACCGGCGTCGCGCCGGGCCACCGGATCGGGCCGAAGCTCGCGTACTTCCCGCCGGTCGAGGGCGTCGCACCGGAGGACGTCTGAAGCTCTCCGCCGTCAACAAGGTTGCGATCTGCGTCCTCGCCGCGGCTGAGGTCCTGACGCTCTTTCCCCTGGTCTTCCTCGGGATCGCTTGGACGATGGACGACGTGCGGCTCGTGCAGTCTGGGTCTTCGTCGATCGTCCCCACGATGCTCGCGGGCGTAGGCTATATGGCGGCGGTGCTCGTCGGCGCCTATCAGGCGATCCGGAACCTCGCGCGGCCCGGCCGCGGGTACCTCTTTCTCCTCGTTCCACTCCTGCTTATCGTGGCCCTTGCGATCTGTAAGTTCCGCGGCTAGCGGGCGGCGGGTCGAGGGCTTTTTCGCCCACCCCTGTGACTCCCGACCCGGGACCTGCTACTACAGGTGGACAGGGGGCGCGCATGGACCGATTCGGTTATTCCTATTTCCTCTTCGACTACGCCGACGTGCTCTCGCTGCCGCAGGATCAGACCTGCGTCGTCCGGATGGCGCAGCTACTCGATTTTCCCGTGGACGAATTTCGGAAGATCTACTGGGAGCACCGGCGGCGCTACGACCTCGGTCACCGCGGCCGGGACTATTGGTCGGCGGTGGCGGGGCGGGAGCTTCCGCCGGAGCTAGTGAGCGAGCTGATCGTAGCCGACACCGAGGCCTGGGGCCGGATCAATCAGGAGACCGTTCGCTTCGTCCAGCGGCTGAAGCGCCGCGGCCACCCGGTTGGTGTCCTCTCGAACCTGCCCCGGGACCTCGCGCGCGCCATTCGCGCCGCGAACCCGTTCTTTAACCTCTTCGACCACGTGTTCTTTTCCGCGGAGATCGCCCTCGTGAAGCCGGACCCCGAAGCCTACGCGTTCGCGCTCCGGGAGATCGGCGTCGATCCGGGACGGGTCCTCCTCTTCGACGACAACGAAGAGAACCTCGCCGGCGCTCGCGCGGCGGGGATGGGGACGTACCTCTTCGGTCCGGGGAGCGCCGAGCGCTTACTCGCCGAGGAAGACGAGGGCCGTGGCCTCGACGCGGGCGGCGCGGAGCCGCGCCTCTAGCGTCGTCCGCGTGGCGCCGGTGACGGCGAGCTCGTCCCCGACGGCGGCGACGTCGAAGGCGATGCGATTGGCGAGGTCGTAGGAACTCGTTCCGCAGTCCCGGCGGTCGCACCACGCGCGGAAGGAAAGGTGCTCCTCGCCGTCGAACGAGATGAATCGCATCTCGTCCAGCACGCGGGCCCGGGCCGCGGCGGCGATCAGGACGTCCCGGTACATCTTCCCCTGGAGGTAGGTCTGCTCGAAGGCGATAAAGTGGCGGAGGAAGTCCGCGACGCTCTCGGCGGCGAAGGCCGATCTCCGGTGCTCGTCCGGGACGAGCGCGCGGGCGGCGGCGTCGCCGCAGGTGACCGCGGCGTCGAGGGCCCAGGCGAGTTCCTTGTAGAGGTCCAGGCTATAGCGCATGAGCCGCGGTGACAGCGCGCCCGGCGCCGTCTCCGCCAGACGCCGGAGCGCGGTTCCCTTAACGAGCTCCCGATCGCGCGCCGCGAGCGGATGCTCCGCGGGCCACGTCGTGAAGCGCACGAGGCGCCCGAGGTGGTGGGAGGCGTTGGCGTAGACGTAACTCAGGAAGGCCGCCGCCGGGGAGCGGGTTCGGGTCCGGAAGAGGGCGAGGTAGCTCATCGTCACGGCGGCGTTCACCGTCGCGGGAACCGCATCCCGCGCGAGGGCCGCGACCCGGGCCTCGGTCCGGCGGCGCCAGAACGCTTCGGTTCGCGCGACCGGATCGTCACAGAGGGACGCTTCGGCCGGAACGACGGCGAGGAGGAAGAGCATGGTCAGGAGCGTGCGCATGCGAACGATCATCTCACCAGATCGCCGCAACCGGGTACTTACATTTCCTTAACTCGGGCGATGAGCGAAGCGGTTCGATCGGGCACCGGATCGTACCCGCTACTTCCTCGCGGCCGGAACCCGGTCCCGGTCGCCCGGCGGGGTCGCCGCCACGACCGCCTGCGTGCTCTGGTCGGGCCGGTGGTTCGTCACGAGGCTCCTCCCCGCGGATGTGGTGATCGTCCCGAGTTCGATGAGGCGGACCTCGCCGGCGGCGTTAGGCCCGTAGCCCAGCCGGAGGTCGTAGGACCCGTCGGGCAGGTTCAGGTGGGCCATGCGGATCGCTCCGGGGAGCGTGCTCCAGAAGCGCGTGTCGGCCCGTTCGCTTTCGTTGATGGCGACGATCGCGGCGGTGTGGGCGACGGTGGCGCTCACGAGCGCGGTCATCGATCCCTCGCGGGCGATCGCCTGGCCCGCGAGGACCGCCGCGAGGTGCTTGGCCGCGAGGCGGGCGCCGGTCTTCGCGGCGACGGCGGCGGCGTGCTCGTTGATCGCCTGCACGGCGAGGTCGCTGAGCGGCGCGATCACGGTCAGCGGCGCCTCGGCCACGACCGCCTTCGATCCGTCCGTGGCCGTGACCACGACCGTCTCCGGGGAGCGGACCGGTTCGACGTAGGGGAGTTCGAAGCGGACGCGGTTTCCGATCCCGAAGAGGTGGCCGTGGGCGACGGCCGCGAGGTCGATCGGGTACTCGTGCACCTTCGAAACCTTCGGCGCGATGAGGCCCTCTTGAAAGAGGATCGTTACCCCGCGGTTCCGCGGTCCGGCGATCGCCGTGATCTTCGACTCGAGGAACGCGAGGAACGCCGAGTAGTGCGGGGTCGCCCGCACGTACCGGCCCTCGACCTCCGCGCGCCCGAGCTGCGGGAGGAGCTCGAAGTTGTCCTTGAACTCCTGAAACGCGTGGTTGAACGTCGGGAGGGCGTTGTAGTTTTGAAACAGAAGTTCCTTCGCGTCCCGGTAGAGCTGGAGGGCGATCTGGTCGTCGGTCCGGTTGCCCTGAGCTTCGTGAACCACGGCGCCGAAGGTCTTGGCAAGGAGGTCGTCCTTGAAGATCGCCTTCCCGTATCGGCTCCGCCGGAGCTCCGTCAGGAACGAATCCCACGCGACGACCTCGGCCCGTGCCTTCCGGAGGAGCGCCGTCCGCGGCTCCTCCTCTGGCTCCCGCTGGGCCTCGAGATAGGCGTTTAACGCGAGGTAGAAGTGGACGAGCGACGCCTCGTACATCTCGCCGTAGTAAAAGTCCGCGTTGTCGTTCGCGACGGACGAGGTGAACTTTCCGGAGATCCGGGTGGTGAAGAGCTCGTCGACGAGGTCCCGGGCGCGGGTGAAGGCCTTCGACGATTGCGAATAATCGCCGCGGAGGTGGTAGAGCATCCCGAGCTCGAGGTGATAGAGGAGGGCCGACTTCTCGTCCGCGGCGAGCGGGCCCTGGTTCAGGTAGTTGATCGCCTCGGCGTAGCGGTTCTTCTCGACGAGCTCCCTCAGCTGCTGCGAGGTCGAGCGGTGGCCCGTGGCGCAGCCTTCGAGGAAGACGAGGCACGCGATCAGGAAAGTCTTGTGGTTCATGTGGATCTCCGTCTTTCCCGCTTCGGTTCCGCGCGGCAAAAAATGACGACGGAACGCCAAAATTCAAAGATCTTAGGCCCGGGGAGTGGAAACCGCCGGCGCCACCTTGCCCGTTCCCCCGGAACGGGTCTATGATAGGTTCCGATTGACCAACGGAGTCCACCATGAACGAAGATCGCATCACCGACCTGGAAATCCGCTTTTCCCACCAGGACCAGTTCCTCCATCAGCTTAACGACATCGTCGTGGGCCAGCAGCGGACGATCGAGCGCCTCGAGAAGGAGATTCTCGACCTGAAGCGGGCAGTGAACGTCGAGGGCGGCGTGAGCGGGACCCGGACCCTTAAAGACGAAGTGCCGCCGCACTACTAACCGGGAGCCCCGAATGAAGCTCATCTTTATTTTCCTCGTAACCCTTTCGCTCTCGGCCGTCGCCGCGGAGCTTAAGTACGACAACTACCTGAAGCTCCAGGAGGCGCTCGCCGCCGATGACCTCGCGAGCGCCCTCGCCGCCCACAAGCTCGTCTGCGAGCGGGACCTGAAGGCGCAGAAGACCGACTACGCCGGCTGCGGCAAGAGCTTTAAGGGCATCGACGAGCTCCGCGAGTCGTTCAAGAAGCTCTCCGCGATCTACATCGCCCGCGGCGACAAGAAGGCCCGGGCGGGCCTTATGGAAGCGACCTGTCCGATGGCCAGCGCCAACTGGATCCAAAAGGAGGGGGGCCTCCGGAACCCGTACTATGGGAAGTCGATGCTCGACTGTGGTGAGAAGGTGAAGAAATAAGCGATGCCCCGACTTAGCCACCGGGCGAAGCTCGGCGTCATCGCCCTTTCCTTCGTCGCCATGTTTGTCGTCCTCTTCGCGCGTCCCGTGATCACCCAGGATCCGCGGTTCCACCGCTTCGCCGATACGCGGACGTTCCTCGGGATTCCGAACGCCCTCGACGTCCTCACGAACGGCCTCTTCGCCCTGGCGGGGTTCCTCGGAATCCGCGAGGCCTGGAACCGCACAACGCTTTCGACCCGCTGGTCCTGGATCTGGTTCTTTCTGAGCGTCCTCCTCGTGGCACCGGGCTCGGCCTACTACCACTGGGCCCCGACCGACGAGTCCCTCGTCTGGGATCGGCTGCCGATGAGCACCGGCTTCATGGCCCTCTACGTGATCCTCCTCGCGGAGTACGTGGACCGGCGGTTCCAGCGCGCGCTGGTTCCGGCGCTCCTCACCGGGGCCGCGAGCATCCTCGTCTGGGTCATGACGACGGATCTTCGGTTCTACTTCTGGATCCAGTTCAGCTCGTTCGTGACGATCCCGATCATCCTGGCGCTCTTCCCGTCCCGCTACGACCGCCGGGCCGGCTTCTTCCTGTGCCTCGGCTCCTACGCGGCCGCGAAGTGGGTCGAGCTGAAGGACCGGGAGATCTTCGCGGCGACCGGAGAACTCGTGAGCGGCCATTCGCTGAAGCACGTCCTCGCCGCGTTAGGGCTCTTCGCCCTGTGGTGGATGGTGAAGGTCCGCCGGGAGCTAAACTGAACACACTTTAGATTTCAAGTGCCCATGACATGGAAGTCATCGGTTAGTAACTTCGACAATTCGTCCTTGTGCTTCCTAATGTACCTAAAGAATTTCGAG
>JBILTI010000071.1:0-7316 GCA_044371595.1 Bacteriovoracaceae bacterium | reverse complement strand
AGGCCTCGGCGAGCGGGGTCCGCGGCCGGCGGTCGCCGAGGCCTGCGAGAATCGCCTGGACGTTCTTTCGGTAGTATGGAAAGTCGCAGTGGTCGCCGTCGGGGAAGTTGACCCAGAGCCGTCGGCCGCGCTTGTACAGCGACGCTTTGGCTGACGCCGGCTCGGCCGCGCGGAACGCCGCGAGCTCCGGGAGCTCGAAGTCGGCGAGGATCTCGGGGTCGACGTAGACCCTTAGGTCGGCAGGGTCTTCTTGAGGTGCGGGATCAGCTCTATTTTCCACCGGGTTAAGTTATCTTTTAATTCGTACTTAATCAATTCCTCCAGGGCGCCGCGGTCGCGCGCGAGCTGCGCCTGGGTGACGGCCTTCATGACGAAGAGGAGCCGGAGGTGGGCGTCGCGGGCCGCCGGGAGCGCCGCTGGCGTCCGGGCTCCGACGAGCCGCGCGAGGAGCGTCGAGGCCTCGACGAAGCGGCTGACGTCGTCGCAGATCCGCGCGACCCGGGCGTTCCAGACGCGTTCGCGTGCCGCGGCGGCGTCGAGGGCAGTGATGTCGGCGAGGAGATCGGTGAGGAGGTCGGCCAGGAGGCTCGTGGTCTGGAGCAGAAACGCTGGATTATGAGAAGGAAGCGTCATCCCTGACATTCGTTCATCCTTGATTTTTTTAATCAAATGTTAGCGTCGTTTCTCCTTAAAGTCACAGAAAATAATTCCTGCAGGGCCTTCAGCGCCTGGTGCTCCTCCGCGTAGGTCAGGAGGCTCGCCTGCGACTGCTCAAGGAGGGTGACGCCGAAGTTCTGGCTCCGGCGGATGCGGTAGAAGTCGATGAAGGGCCGCAAGAACGGATGTGACGCGGCGATGTCGTCGGAGATCTTCTCCACGTCCCGGAGGTTCCGGAGGTGCGCCTCGAGCGCGACGGCGTCGGCAGCCGCGGCCCGCGCCTGGGCGTGGACGGCGTCGACCGACGCCATTGCGTAGTCGTGGAGGCGGAGGAACTTCGTGAGCACCTCGAGCTGGAGCTTGACGAGCTCGAGCTGGGTCGGGGTGCAGCGGTGGACCTCGAGGTCGACATCGATGAGGCCCAGGAGGAAGTTCCAGAGGACGAGGTGGGACTGGTAGATCGGATAGGCGTCGTCGGTCACGCCGTCGCCGGAGAGGTGCGCGCAGCCGAGGTCGTGTCCGAGGCGGTAGATGGCGAACGGCGTCTCCCGGAGGTCCCGGTTGTTCGCGGCTGCGTCGACGAGGCCGAGCAGGGCACCGGCGCGGATCACGCCGCCGCGGCTGGAGGCGAGGAGGTGGTCGCCGGAATACGGGAGGAGGTTGAAGCCCTGGAAGGCGCCCGCGACAAAGATCGCCCGGCCTCCGGCCTCGCAGAACATCAGCGCGGCGAGGTTAGCCGGGCCGATGTAGAGGGAGCGCGAGAGGTCCTCGAGGAGGTCGACCTCGGAGAGGTCGACGATCGGCGTCCCGGGGAACGCAGCCGAAAGTTCGCTCAGAAAGTTGTCCTGTTCCTGCACCGGAAAGAGGTGCGCGCCGGCGGTGCCGAAGGCGATCTGCCGGACCGGAAGCCGGGCCTGGGTCTTCGGCGCGGCGGCCCGCAAACCGAGGATGTTCCGATAGATGTCCCGGAGGTGAAAGGTGAGGAACGGCGCGCGCGCCTTGAGAGTCAGTAGGTACGCGGTCCACTGGTCCGCGGCGTGGAAGTCGTTGCCCCGGCGCCAGGCGCCGAGCTTCCGCGGGGCGCTCAGGCCGCCGTGGAAGTCCCAGCTAGGTTCGTTGATCGAAAGGTTGGCGGTGACGTCGTAGGCACCGGCGGCGACCGCGGCCGCGTCTGCCGTGACGCCGCGGACGAGGGGAACCGCGTCGCGGGTGAGGACAGCGAGGGCCGCGGGATCCGCGAGGACCGTAAGGTCGTAGTCCCGAAGGGCCGCGACGTTTTCCTCGAGGACCCGGAGGGTCTCGAAGAGGAAGTAGGCGTCGTCGGTTTGGATCACCAGAAGCTTTTTCACGTTACTTCACATCGGTTAGGTTGTAGCCCTTGATGTTCTCCCGGGAGCGCACCGTGCGTTCGATCTCCCGGCGCACCTCGGCCTGGTGCTCCTGGAGCTTCACGAGGACCGCTTCGTCGAGCTTTTTGATGTAGTCGATCTGGCGGTCGAACTCACGGCGCCGCTCGGGGGCGACCTGCGGCCAGTCGACCTGCCGCGAGATCTGGTCGAGCACCTGCAGCAGGCGCTCGCGGTTGGCCGTGAAGCCCTCGAGGTCGACGTCGCCGGCGAGGTCCGCGGCGAGGAAGCTCTCGGTCATCGTGATCGCCTTGAGCAGGAACTCGTCGAACAGGAGGATGAACTTTTCCATCACGCGGACTTCGAGGGGGTCGGGGTCTTCAGGTTCTTGATCGCCTCGGTCCAGCCGTCGTAGAGGGTGTTCAGGACCCGGAGGCAGCCCTCGAGGTGCGACTTTTCGATCTTGATGTTCGCCTGGGTGCTCGAGTAGAGGATGTAGTCATAGAGGGAGGCCAGCTCCTTCGCGACCTCGCCGCCGACCTCGAAGTCGAGGCTGTTCGAGAGCTCGACGACGATGTCCTGCATCTTGCCGATGTGCTCGCCCTTTTTCGCGAGGTTCTTCTGCTCGATGGCCTCGATGGCCTTCTTGCAGTTCTTTATCGCGGCCTGGTAGAGCATCAGCAGGATCTGCTCCTTGCTCGCCGTTTCGACCGACGTTTTCTTGTATGCACCTAGTCCGTAGCTCATGGGTATCCTCCTGTCTCACGGTACAAGCTTATCATAGTTGGACGCCCGCCGGAGCGCTGGCAAATCCTGCCAGTCCGGCGCCCTGGCCCTTGATCTTCGAGATCGTCTCCTCGAGGCGGGCAAACTTTGCCTTGAGGACTTCTTCCTTCTGCTGGATGATCCGCTGGCGGTTGGCGATCTGCCGGTCGATCTGGCCGATCTGGCTCTGGAGCCCGCTCTTGCGGTTCGGGAGAACGCCGCTCGGCATGTTGAGGAGCACCTTCGCGCTCTCCTCGAGGATGTCCATGAAGCCGTTGGTCTTCCCGCCGCCGGGGATGTACTTCCCGGTCAGCACCTGGGTCACCTTCTTGTAGTCCTTCGAGAGCTCGGCTTCGAACTTCGCCTGGTCGAGCTTAAGGAGGCCGTCGCGCTGGAACGTGACGCCGAGGTCGCCGATCCGCATCGGACCCGAGTCGGTCTGAATCGTCGAAAAGACGGCCGACCGGATCCGGCTCTCGATCGACGTCAGCATCGAGTCGCCGCCGAGAGTCCGCGAAGTGTCGGTCTTCTCGTCGAGGGCGTTCTGCTCCTTGATGAACTTCAGGACGGCGTTGATGTTGTCGATGAGACCGTTGATCTTCCCGCCGATCTTCTGCACGTCCTCGGTGATCTCGACGTTGATCTCCTCGCCGGGCTTCGCCTTCTTCAGGTCGATCGTCACCCCTGGGATGAGGTCCGTGATCCGGTTGCTCGGGACCTCGACTTCGAAGCCGTCGAGCTTGATCTTCGCGTCCTGTGCGGGCCGCTCGTTCTCGAAGTAAAGGTCGACCTCGCCGTCGACGAGGTAGAGGTACGGGAACTCGGCTCGGTTCTGGTCGCCGGTCTCGGCCATCGAGATCATGATCCGCCACGGCTCGTCGGCGTCCTTCCCGTCGTTCACGACGGTTGCCTTCATGCCGAGCTCCGGGCTCCCGTTGATCAGCTTCGCGATCCCCGTGAGCGAGGAGTGCTCCTGGTCGACGTAGATCTCCTTCTCCTCACCGGACGGGAGGACGGCCGTGATGTAGCCGACGCCGAGGTAGGTCTTGTCCTTGTCTTCGACGCCGTTGCTGATCGCTGAGGACTTCTGCGCGAGCTGGAGGACCTCGAGCTGGTACTTACCCGGGTCGGCGATGTTCTTGTCGGCCGTGACGGCTACGTCCTTGCTGCCGTCCGTGTTGATCGCGAGCTCGCGGAGACTCCGCGCGTTCTTGTTCTTGAGGATCTCGCCGCGCATGTTCTCGACCAGCGTCGTGAGCTGCTGGACGAGGGCCCGCTTGTCGGTGATCTTCCCCTTCCGCGCTTCCATCTGCTGAATAGGAATCTTCTCAGCCTCGATGATCTGCTGAACGATGTCCTTTGGCAGCCCGGAATTGATGGAGCCGAACGAGATTCCCAAAAACTTTCCTCCGCGAAAGCAACTGGACAACGGAAGTCGGGTTTACGTCCTGTGAACCCACCCTAAGCGTATCACGCGGCGGCGCGTGGGCAAGGGGGCAGAAACTGTTGCCCCGACGGCTCCCCGGGCCGGAAAGATTCCGCGGCCGGACGATTCTGGGGTAAGATGGAGGCTCGGGAAATGGAAAGAGAGGGACGGTTGAACAGTCCTTCCCTCTCTTTCGGACTCGTCTATGGATTGGGGTGCAGCCGGTTTCGATTGTCCCACTGTTCTGATCGGATAATATGGAAAATGCTTTAGAGAAAAGCTCAAATATTGGCGTGGAAAAGTCGAAGTTCTTCTTAAGTCGGCTACTTACGTACTTCTCGTTCCTACTGCTCCCGGTGTGGATCCAGAAGACCCTCGAGCTCAGCATCTTCGTCCAGAGCCTCCTGATGCTCGCGTACCTGATGTTCATGGCGAGCCAGTGGTACCTCCTGGGGAAGGAGATCGACCACCGGCTGAAGATCTACTTCCGCGCGAACTCGACGATCGATCGGGTTCTCTACCGCGTCGTCATCGGCCACGCCACGATGCTCGTCGTCTTCAACCTCATGGCCTTCATTCCCGAGGAGATCGTCCGGCACTTCTTCTGGGGCTTCTTCGTGCTCCTAGGCCTCTTCTACTCGTGGCCTACGCGCGGAAAGATCATCGAGGAATCGGTGAGCACGCAGTTCACCGAGTACAAGTACCTCGATTCGTTCGAGAAGACGGTCCTCTTCCTGACGATCGCGATGTTCGTCACGAGCATGCCGAGCTTCCCGTTCATGAGCAACCTCGAGACGCTGAAGCTCATCGTCGACCCCGAGGAGAAGATGCACGGCCAGCTCTGGAACTACATGCACCTGAACTTCTTCCCGTTCCAGCGCTTCCCGCACCTCGTCAACCTCGGCTGGGGCATGCACTTCTACTTCATCAACGTGGGCCTCTACCTCATGGCGTTCTACGGGATCCTGCGCTTCTTCATCTCCCGCCGGCTGTCGATCCTGGGCCTCTTCGCCCTGGTCTCGACGTGGTCCGTCTCGCTCTTCCTGAAGAAGGATCCGTACCTCTGCGCGACGACCTGCTACTCGGTCCTCTGGGTCTGGTCGATCCTCTGGTGCGTGAAGAGCTCGACGTACCGCTCGGGCCTCATGTACGGCCTCCTCTGCTACGTCGGCGTAGTGCTCAACTTCAACTACGTCTTCCTCTTCCCGCTAGGCCTGGGCCTCCTCTACTTCTCGTTCCTCCGGGAGACCACGGACTGGTATCGGGCGCAGTTCGTGAAGTACACGATGGTGGGCCTCTTCCTCATCCTGCTGACGATGATCACGCACGTCGACCTCCGGTTCTTTGAGGACACCTTCAGCCTGGGCGAGCTCGAGGTCCACTTCGGCGTGATCCTCAAGCGCAAGGCCTTTTTCGCGCTCGCGTTCCTCGGCGTCGGCTCCCTCGCGCTCATGGTCCTGCGGCCGGGCCGCCGGGTGTTCACGGTCCTCACCCTCGACGTCGTCCGGCTCCGCGAGTTCACCGTCCTCGTCGCCTGCCTCGTGCTCCTGGGCCTCTGGGTCGAGAAGGACCTCGCGCAGAGCTTCGGGCTCCTGTGGTTCGTCGTCTTCCTCTGCATCCTGCCGCTCGAGTGGATCTTCCAGAGCATCTCGCGGCTCCGCTCCCGGCGGAACTTCATCTACATGATCTACGTGATGGTCTGCCTCCTCGATTCGCACTTCGAGGGGCGCATCCGGATCCTCTACAATTTCTATCAGTCGCCCCCCGACATAGTTGAGCTTATCCATCGTGAGAATTGAGTTAAGATCTTAGATTTACTTACTTTAGGAAGAATCCTTTTGCACCGTTCTCCGGCGCGTTGGTACAATAAGAAGCAAGAAGAATCGAGAAGGGAATGGATCTCTTCCGCGATCAAGGAGGACTTTTGTATAAGGCACCCTTAACCGCTACCGTTTTCAAAGATTTCTCTTCTTGCTACCAGCATTTCACCTCTCAGCAGTCCAAAAATCCCGATGAACCGTTTGTGTATGTCGACGCCGCCGGTGTGAAACTGGTCACGGGCGTGGTCGACGAAAAGTTTATGACCTCCGACGGCGTCTTCGCCCTTTCTGTGGCCGGTGATGGATTTGTGGAAATGCTTGCCTTGCACGAAGCTAGTTGATGGAATTTGGGGAAAACTTATTTAGTCTAGAGATAAAATTCATAATTTTGAAAAGGGAGCTAACCGCTCCCTTTTTTTATCTAGCTGATTTTGTTAAATTTTAATGGATAAAGAGAATATTATAAACGCTGCCAAACAATAAATAAGATTGTGGAAAACTAGGAAGAATTTGTGGATAACATGCAGAAAAACCTTAATTCTTTGGCCAAAATTATGGTTGGTGCGCGCGCTAGTATTGACGCCCTGGTGCGCCAATACACCTCCGCGCCGGGACGATTAAAGGCCGACAACACCCCCGTCACCGAGCTGGACCTGCGGCTCTCGGCGGTGATCGAGGAGGTGGCGCTGCGGGAGCTTCCGGGGGTGACGTTCTACTCCGAAGAGAAGTTCTCCGACTGGGCGTTTCCCCTGCTGGCCCTCGATCCGCTCGACGGGACCCGCGAGTACCTCCAGGGGGGCGACGAGTGGGCGCTGTCGCTCGGCCTCTTCCCCACGGCCGCGTTCCACGGCGAAGGCTGGGTCTACAACCCGCGCACCGGAGAGTGCTTCTCGGACCCGGTCGCCCGGCCCTTCCCCCGGAAAGACACGTACCGCGGAGAGGTCTCGCGCGCGGAGTGGGAATCGGGACTTTTTGCGGGGAAGGCGTCGGCCCGGCTCGTCCTCGCACCGGTCGGAAGCATCGCCTACAAGCTCGGCCGGCTGGCCGCGGGGTCGTGCGACTACGTGGTGAGCCTGCGGCCGAAGAACATCTGGGACATCGCGGGGGGGACGCTCCTCTGTCACCAAGCCGGGCTTCGGTTCTACGCCCGGGGCGCGGAGGTCACGACCGTCGAGCAGCTATACCGGCCGCCCCTGATTTGGTGCCACCCGGAGCTCGCTTCGGAGCTCGCAGAAATTTATCCTTAGCCGGACAGACGTCCTTCAGGTTGCAGAGGTCGCACTGGGGCTTCCGGGCGTTGCA
>JBILTI010000070.1:0-7322 GCA_044371595.1 Bacteriovoracaceae bacterium | reverse complement strand
TCGATGAGGGAAATGAGGGTGCTCGGGGAGTCAACGGGCCTGAGTTCGTCGCGATCCATAAACACTTCCTGTAGATTAATGGATAGAGTAGAAGCTTGAACGACGCTTTCGCTCTGGAAATTTAAGGTCGTTGGGCGACCGCGGGGCCCCCTGTAATTCCTAGGCTATATTGCAAGAGGCCTAACAATTTTTTCCCCATTTTCCCGTGATGCTATATGCTTAAATTCTAGGGAGAAACGTAATGTCCAAGAAAATCCTCGTCGTCGACGACGAACCCGAGATCCAGGAGATCTTCAAGACCTTCTTCACCTCGATCGGGTTCCCCGACGTCTACTTCGCCGCCGACGGCCTCGAGGCCTTCGCCATCTGTTCCCAGCACAAGTTCGATCTGATCACGCTCGATCACCAGATGCCGTTCATGAACGGCGCCTCCTTCCTGGTCGCCCTGCGCTCGAAGAAGGGCGCGAATCAGACCTGTCCGGTCTTCATGATCTCGGCCTTCATCCCGGACATCGAGGACTCGGTGAAGGCCTTTGAGAACACGTTCTTCTTCGATAAGCCGGTTAACTTCGAGAAGCTGGCGCGGAACGCGAAGATTACCTTGAGCAAGAAAGAGTCTCCGTCACCGGAGCCCTGAGGGCCTCCGCGAGGAGCCGCGGGAGCGTCCCGCTCTCCTTCAAACTCAGGTAGGCCCCGTAGATGCCCATGTCCGCCTTGTGGGTGAAGATAAGCCGCGTCGGCTTGACCCCCGCGCAGGTGTCGCACTGATCCGCCGACCCGAGGACGGCGTTGGTCCGGCAGACCGCGGGCCGGTCTTCGTAGACTCGGCAGCTCCCGGCTTCGTCGAGAAACACGCAGCGGCGATCGTCGTAGCTCAGCTGGTAGAAATCCGTAGCGTCGTCCCCCGCGGCCGAGAGGCGTCCGGGCCGCTTGTCATCGATCTCCAGCCTGCACCGCCCCCGTCAGGCCAGCAGCTCGGCTTCGTCGCCGGTCACGCTCAATTGCGTATGACAGCAGGACGAGCAGCCGGCCCGGCAGGGGCTATGCTCGCGGACCAGGGGGTGCGCGAAGATCTCCGCGTTGTGCCGATCGATCTCCTCTTGCACCGGCCGCGCCCGGTCCGCGGCGTCGGCGACGGCCGCGAGGTCTGCGACGATGCGCTCTACGATCTCCAGGTACGCGAGGTCCCGGGAGAGGGCGTTGAAAGTTCGGTTGGCGACGGCGGGGACGTTCATTGATAAAAGTATAAGATAAACCACTCCGCCCAACCTTAATTCTCGCCGTCGCGCACTGGCACGAAGCGAGATAAAAATAAGTTGTCATGACTCGCGCCGACGCCCGATAAATAATTAATTCAAAATTGAGGCGGGGGAAAAACATGGGAACGGAAGCGGAGACGACGTCGAGCTGGTTTGTGCTAAACGGGGGCTTTAAAGTCTACGGCCGCTGTCCGCGGTGCGCCTCGCCCCGCATCTCCTACTACAAAGAGCGGGTCTCGGGCCTGCGGGGAATCTCCGCCCAAAGCAAGGGCCTCGTCCCGGTTTGTATCGACTGCGAGCAGGCCCTGCCCACGCGGGCGCGGTCCCCTGCCCGCCAGCGGGGACCGCGCCCGGAGAAGCGGAACAAAACCCTCTAAGATTCCCCGGGCCGCTGGTCTTTACCTTGCAGCTCTCCTCCCGAGGACCGTTCACGAAGGAGAGGTGCCTATGAGCTTCGTTACAGCCGGCCATGAGAATTCCCAGGAGATACGGATCTATTATGAAGACCACGGAAGCGGTCCTCCCCTGCTGCTCATCCACGGGTACCCGTTTTCAGGCCGGGCCTGGGAAAGGGAAGAGGCGCGGTTCCTGGACGAGGGATATCGGGTAATCACCTACGACCGCCGGGGCTTCGGCCACTCCGACCGGCCCGCCGCCGGCTACGACTACGACACCTTCGCGAGCGACCTGAACGTCCTCGTCACCGAGCTCGGGATCGTCGACGTCACCCTGGTGGGGCACTCCATGGGTACCGGCGAGATCGCCCGCTATCTGAGCGCGTACGGCGCGGACAAGATCCGGGCGGCGGTCTTCATCGCACCGATCCCGCCGTTCTTGCCGAAGACGGCCGACCACCCCCGGGGCGTGGCGCCCGAGGTGTTCGACGGTTTTAAGAAGGCCATCGTCGACGACCGATACGCCTTCGTCACAGAGTTCCTTAGGAACTTCTACAACACCGAGCACTTTCTGGGGAAACCCATCAGCCCCGAGAAGCTCCGCGCGGACTTCTCCCTCGCGGCGGCCGCGTCGCCGATCGCGTTCCTGAAGTGCGTCGACACCTGGCTCACGGACTTCCGTGGGGACCTCGATAAGATCGACGTTCCGGCCCTCGTGATCCACGGAGACACGGATAAGATCCTCCCCTACGAGATCACGGGGCGCCCCCTGGCCCGGGCGCTGAAGGCCCGAGAGCTCGTCATCCCCGGGGGGGCGCACGGGATCTCCTGGACCCATGCCGAGGTCATCTGCAACGAGATCCTCGACTTCCTCTCGGGGATCGCCCCGGGGGCCCGGCCGGGTCGCGCGGCCAGCGACGAGACGGGCCTCTCCTTACAATAGCTTACTCCGCCGCGGCTCCTCCGGGTCCGCCCGGAGGAGCCGCATTTAGATTTTAGATACCCGCTGTAATTCTTACTTGCCCACCCTCCCGCGTTCGTCTACTTTACGTATCCTCAATCGATCCCACTCTTTTCACGATGGTAGACGAACATGAAAAAAATCTTTCCGCTCTTCCTCATCCTCCTCTCGGTCGCCGGCTGCGGCGATCAGCGAAGCTACACGAAACGCGTCCAGCTCGACCGGTCCGGCGACGTCCAGGTAGTCGTCACGGGCGTTGAGAACGTCGCGGAGATCCGCCGGGAGGCGTCGGCCCTGGGCATTGCCGTCACCGGCGACCGGATCCTCATCGTGCGGGGCCTCGCGGAGGACATCGGAAAGCTCGAGTTCCGCCCCGGGGAAGGCTTCGCGTTCATCGAAGACGAAGCGGTCGGCGTCGACCGGCCACAACCTTTCACGCCGGACGCCGGCAGCCTCTACCTCGCGAAGAAGGACTTCGGCCTCTTCGAGTTCTGGAAGCGCTATCCGGACGCCGACGGCCGGAACGTCACGGTCGCGGTCATCGACGACGGCATCTCCCCGCACCAGCACGGCTTCCGCGTCACCTCCACCGGCGAGCGAAAGTTCCTGAAGAAAGAATCCCAGTCGACGTTTAGCACGTTCGACCTCGTCGAAACCGCGGACGGCTTCGAGGCCCTCGTGGACGAGTCCCGGGTGGCGTACGAGAAGCTCGACCTCAACGCCGACGGCGCCTTCGACTCCTGGAAGCTCCAGGTCCGCCGCGACCTCGAGGTCGCCTGCGTCGACGTGAACAAGGACGGGGCGCTCGGCGAGACCGAGTGCGCGGGAAGCTTCGCCCAGACAGGCGGCTACGTCGAGCTCGCTGACGCCCGGCTGGTCCTGATGTTCGAGATCGACAAGGCCGCGAAGAAGATCCGGGTGTTCCAACCCGAGCGCGGCGCCGATTCCCACGGCGAAGGCGTCGCCTCCGTCCTCGCGGGACACCGGATCGGAGACCTTCCGGGCTTCGACGGCGTCGCTCCCGGCGCGAAGATCGTCGACTACGACCTCTCCGAGCACACCGAGAAGGCCTCCGAGCGGGAGTTTACTCTCGGGACGTTTCTCCTCGCGCTCGATTGGGCGGGGAAGAACGGAGCCGAAGTCGCCAACATCAGCTACTCCCTCTTCTTCACCTCGGCGCGGTCGCAGATGTTCATGGCCCGCGCCCTCGACGACCTGGTGAAAAAATACAACATGGTGGTGAGCTTCTCCGCGGGCAACAACGGTCCGGGGCTCGGCTCCCTGAACCGCCGGGGCATCTATCCGAACTCGGTGCTCGTCGCCGGGGCCTTCATTTCTAAGGAACTCGACGAGCGAGTCCACGGCGTGACGGGGATCCCGGAAGAAGGTCGGGTCGTTTACTATTCGAGCCGGGGCCCGGGCCTCGGCGTGGGCCCGACCGTGATCGCCCCACTGTCGAGCCTTACGAACTCCGCGCCGGACGGCGGGCACCGCGGATTTAACGGCACGAGCTCCGCGGCCCCGGCGCTCGCGGGGGCCGCGACGGTCCTCGTCTCGGCGATCAAGCAGGCGAACCTGCGCGTCGACGCGGCGACCGTGGTCCACGCGCTCCGGCTCTCGGGCCGGCGCCTGAAGAACGAACCCTTCATCTTTCAGGGCATGGGGCTTCCCCAGGTCGAAGACGCCCTCGCGATCTACCGGGACCTCGTCGCCGGGAAGAAGCCGATCGACGTCACGGTGGCCATCGAGCGCGACCAGCAGGACGGCGTCGCCCAGCGCGGCATCTTCCTCAAGCGCTCGGAGGTTTCCGGAACTGCGAGCCGGAGACTTTCGCTCACAGCAGTGATGTCGGCCCTCGCTCCGGCAAGCGCCCGGGTCAACCTCCTCACCCCAGTCAAGCTCGGCTACTCGGCGGGCATCACAGGCCCGCGGGAACTCTGGGTCTCCGCCTCGGCGAGCACGGCCTTCGTCGATGTGAACGTCGACAGCCTCCTCGGCGACGACCTCGAGGCCTTCGGCGAAATCCGGATCAGCTCTGCGCTCGATAACGCCCTCCTCGCGATCGTACCGGTGACCGCCGTGAACGACCAGAGCGTTCTGCTCCGGCCTTCGGCGGAGCTCGCGGCGGGCCCGCAGGAAGGACTCCGGTTTCCGCTCTTCGTTCCGGCGGGGGTCCGCGGCTTCCGCGTCCGCGCCGATGTCCTCGACGGCGACGAGCGCACGGCGCTCCTCTCGATCTTCGATCCAAACGGCATCCGGACGGTTCAGCAGCGGCTCGCCGGGGACCTCTGGGTCGCGACGCCGGTTCCGGGATTTTACCAGGTGGGTCTGGCCATGGCCGGAGGAACCGAACGGGGACTCCGCGTCCGGCTCTCCGCCGACCCCCTGGCCCTGCGGCTCCGGACCCGCGCCGCGCGCGCCGACGAACCGGCGATCACGGTCACCAACGGCGGCCTTCCGCTGAACGCTCAGCTCAAGCTCACGCCGGTACCGGTCGAGATCGAAGCGGTCTTTCTGACGTCGAAGGACCTCGAAAACGTCGCGACGGTCGCCAAGGACTTGACCGAGGGTTCCTACCGGGTGGACTTCCAGGCCCTGAACGCCGCCGATCTGAGCTATGTCTACGCGACCTGTACGATCCGGGAAGAAGCGAGCGACGGGAAAGTGAAGCTCACGGACGGAATGACTTTCACCGTGCCCGCGAGCGGGACGAAGGCGACAATCCGTTGCATGCCGTTCGACAAGGGCGGCGTCTTCGGCGACGCGACCATCGAGTGGCAGCTTCGCCTCCTCAAGGAAGCTCGGGGCCAGACCGAGAGGCTTGACGTCCTCCGGGACCAGAGCGTCACGGTCAAGTTTCCCAAGGCGTCCCCGGGCCGCTACCGCGTCGACGTCCTGGATCCCTTTACCGGCACGGCCGTCGAGGTGGGAGAAATTGATCTGGATTAGGTTTTCGAGAAAGCTGGAATGAAATAATTTAACTTTCTTAGGCGCTGCTTAGCTGTTGTCGATGAGGCACTTTTGAAAAACCTAAGCTTCAACCAGCGCCTCAGCTTAAGATTCCTTTTGATCGCCGCCGCCGGCATGGCCCTCCCGGGGATCCTCTCGTGTGTGCAGAGTTCGAAGATCGTCATCGAGATGGTCCTCGGAGAACTCTCGACGAAGGTCGCCGCCCTCGAAGGGGACGGTCGCCGTCTCGTACGAGACGAACCTCGAGGCCATCACCCGCGTCGCGGCCCGGCCCGGGGAAGGAGTTCGTCCCCCGGCCCTCGGTTTCCGAGGAGACCGTGGCCCGGACCGTCGAACATCAGGTGACGAAGGTCCGGCTCCTCGAGAACGTGCCCGTCATCCTCCTCGATGGCAAACCGCTCGATTCTCACGGCGTCGTTGACCGCGTCGGCGCTTCCGAGGACCTCCTGGTCTCAATCCTCGTGCGCGTTCCCAACGGCTTCCTTCGGCTGAGCACGAACGTAAAGAAAGAAGATGGGGGCCGCGCCGTCGGAACTTTCATCCCCAACGACTCTCCCATGACAGCGCAACTCCTCGGAGGGAAGGCGTACTTCGGCCGGGGCCACATCCTGAACATCTGCCACGTCACGGCCTACCTCCCGGTCTTCGACCGGGGGGGCAGGGTCGTCGCGACCTTATTCGTAGGCCTCCGGGAAAAGAGCTACGGAAACATCATGGAGCACCTTAAGAAGGAGAAGCTCCTCGACACGCGCCACCACTACGTCCTCGACAAGATCGGCGTCCTCGTGCTCCACCCGACGCTCCAGGGGAAGAACGTCCTCGAGAGGACCGACGTCAACGGCCAGTTCATCATCAAGGAGATCCTTAAGAACAACGAAGGGGTCCTAACCTACGACTGAAAGCTCCGAGCGGCGGGGTCATAGAGAAGGCCGCGATATACAAGTACTATCCCCTCCTCGAGCTCTACGTCATCATGCTCTTCGCCCGCCGCGCGTCCCGCTTTCTTATCGAGATCAAGGGGAAGATCGACGTCACGTCGCAGAGTGTGAAGCGGCAGTCAGTCCAGTTGGCGGAGCTCGCGGCAAAGCTCTCGTGGTCGTCAATCCTGCAGGCGTCGGCGGTCCACGAAACCACCACCATCGACGAGATCAACGCGACCGTCGAGAACAACTTGAGCACGATCCTCCTGACGAAGGAGATCTCGAACAAGGTTCTGGAGAAAACCACCACTGGCTTCACCGTGATGCGGAACCTCGACCAGGCGGTGGAGACGGTTAACCGTCAGGACAACGCCGTGAAGGACGAAGTGATCCGGAGCCACGACGAGATCCAGGAGATCGTGGCCCTGGTGAACGAGATCGACGCCCGAACGAAGGTCATCAACGACATCGTCTTCCAGACGAAGCTCTTCTCCTTCAACGCCTCAGTCGAGGCGGCCCGGGTCGGTGCCGCGGGTCAGGGTTTCGCCGTCGTCGCCGACGAGATCGGGAAGCTCGCGACGATGACCGGGACCACCGCGATCCAGATCCTGGAGACGCTCGCCTCCTCCAAGGAACGGGTCCTAACTGCCTTACCTGATTGGTGATGCTTTTTGCGCGAGAAGTACTTCATTGTAATAATACATGAAGATCTCAAGGTGGTCCTTCAATCGCCGGGGATCCTTCGTCGTGCACCAGGTTTTTCTAATCAATCGATTGATGTTCCCTCGGAGCATGGCACATGTGTGGTTCACGGCAA
>JBILTI010000101.1:0-6509 GCA_044371595.1 Bacteriovoracaceae bacterium | reverse complement strand
GCGGCTACACGGACATGGCGATCGGAATCGGCCACATGTTCAACCTCCGGCTCCCGCAGAACTTCAACTCCCCGTTCCGGTCGAAGTCGGTCATCGAATTCTGGACCCGTTGGCACATTACGCTGAGCCAGTTCATCGGCACGTACGTGTTTACGCCGATGCTCCGGGCGATGCCGAAGATCACGTTCCGGAACACGATGATCGCGACGTTCCTGTCCATGCTCCTCGCCGGCGTCTGGCACGGCGCGGGCGGAACCTTCGTCATCTACGGCGCCCTCCACGGCCTGGGCCTCGTCGCGAACCACAGGTGGAAGAAGAAAAAGAAGAGGCTCCCAGGATGGCTCGCGTGGTTCCTGACGTTCAACTTCGTGAACCTCACGCTGGTCGTCTTCCGCGCCCGGACGCTCGCGGACGCCGGAAAGGTGCTCGCGGGAATGCTCGGCTTCTCCGGCGTCGTGGTCCCGAAGATCGGCGTGAAATCGGTCGGCCCGCTGAAGGACTTCGGCTTCGAGATAGGGACCTATTTATACCCCAACGACTACCTCCTGATCCTCGCCCTCGTCGCCACCTTCTTCGTCATCCACCGCTCTCGGAACTCGCTCGAACTCGAGGCGCAGGTCCGGCCCGGGGGGAAGCTCGGCGTCGTCGCCGGCGTCGCCTTCGTCGTATGTCTCTTCGGAATGAACCGGATCACAGAGTTCATCTACTTCAACTTCTAATATGCGATTTATCATAGCCTTCACCACGTCCGCCCTCCTCGCCTTCGGCCTCCTGTATGGGCTGATCCTCGCCGTCGATCCGTACAACAAGTTCGGCTACAACCTCTTCGGCTTCGAGACCAAGGCGGTGGACTTCGCCCGGGTGAACAAGTTCAACCAGGTTACCTACGCGATGAAGGATTACACTGCCTTTATCCTGGGCTCGAGCTCGGCCCACCGGTACCTCACCGGGGAACTCGACAGGCTGACGGGGCTTGTCTCGTACAACTACTCGACCCAGAGTGCCACCCCCGAGGACTACCTCGCGATGGTGCGACACATCTACACGAAGTTCTCGCCGAAGCTCATCATCCTGTCGGTGGACTTCGAGGTTTTGAACCGAAACTTCGCGACCGACGACATGTTCTACGCCTCCCCGCTCAAGGACTACCTCGACGAGGTACCGGCGGCGGAGCTCGAGACGAACCTCTTCAACAACTCGTACCTGACGCTCGAGGCGATCGGCGACAGCGCCAAGGTGATCTGGGTGAACCTCTTCGGGAAGGCGAACCACGCGTACCTCGCGGACGGAAACCACGTCGTCGAGCCGCGGCCCAGGACCCTCGTCGTGGGCCAGTTCGACGGAAGACCCTACGCGTTCGACGAGCGGCGCCTTGGGTACCTCCGGACGATCAAGGCGCTCGCCGACGCGCGGGGGACGAAGATCGTCGTCCTCACGGCGCCGCTTTCGACCGGACACCTGAAGCTCGTCCGGGAAAAGTTTGCCCGGGAGCACGACGAGTTCAAGCGGCGGCTCGCGGGGATCTTCGGGGAGGTCTGGGACTTCCAGAACGAGACGATCGACGCCTTCGACGGCCTCGATTACTTCCGCAACTCGAACCACGCGACCCACGCCTTCTCCACGATCATCCTCGAGCGGATCTTCGGGAAGCGAACGGCGCCGGGGATCCGACTTTTAGCCCCGGGCGATCGGTAGCTCGACGACGAAGCGCGCCCCGCCCCCGTCCTCGACCCAGATCCGGTCGCCATGAAGCTCGACGATCTGCCGGATAATGTAGGGCCCGAGGCCCAGACCGCTCACCTGGCCCCGCGGATCGACGCGTTCGAAGCGATCGAAGATCCGCTCGCGGTCCTCGGGTCTTATCCCCGGTCCCTGGTCCTCCACCGTGAGCCGAAGGGAAGCGGTTTCCGTGGCCGGAGACAGCGAGATCCGCACGGGCCTCCCGCCTCCGTGCTTCTCGGCTTTCGTGAGCAGATTATTAACCAGCTGCTCGATCCGAAACCGATCCCACTCCCCGGGGAGCGGCCCCCCTCGTCCAACCGAACGCCACCGCCGGTCGCCTCGTGCTGTCCCCGGTGCCGCTCGAGTACCTCGTCCACGACCTCCCGCAGGTCGAACGGCTCGGACCGGAGCGCGAGTTTTCCGACGTTGATCCGCGAGATGGCGAGGATGTCGTCGATCAGATGGACGAGGCGGTCGATGTTCCGCGAATTCGCGTCGAAGAAGGCGCGGAGCTTATCGCTCGCGAACGTCGTTCCCTTAGCGAGCGCTCGGAGGCGCATCTGCGTCTGGAGCTTGAGGGTCGTGAGCGGGGTCTTGAGTTCGTGGGAAGCGATCGAAAGGAACTCGTCCCGCGCCCGCAGCGAATCCCGAACCCGCTGCTCCACCTCCCGCTTCTCCGTAACGTCCTCGAAGACCGAATAGACCTGGTACGGCACGGACTCGCCGGCCTGGAAGAGCGGGACGATGGGTTCCATAAAAAGGAGGGCAAACGTCGAAAGGACCGTCGCCGTCACCCCCCGCGCGGCCTCCGCCGAGCCAGGAGGCGAGGATCAGGAACGGGTAGAAGGCGATGGACTTGTTCGGGGATAGCCACTCTCAGAGGAGAAACTGATTCAGCGTCGCCGCCGCGGCCGCTGCGGCGCCAAAGCAAATCCTCGCGCCGGAGCTCATCCCGCTGAATTGGTGGTAGATGGTTGGCCTCTGCATCGATTGGAATTCCTTGGCCATTCTGCGAGTTCCTTTATTATTGCCGGGTTCCGAGCGATCCGCAGGTCCCGGGGAGGAGGAAAACTTGCCCCCTACCGCGGGAGACAGGCGACGCCGCACTGGCGGACCAACCGCTCGAGCTCCGCCCGGATCTCGAGCTCGAGTTCGGCCCGGAGCTCCTCCTTTGCCTTCGCCACCTCCCGCTCGATCTGCTGTCGGTACTCCTCCTTGATCCGCGCGATCTCCCGGTCGATCTGCGCCTGGTACTGGGCCTTGGTCTCCTCGCTCTCCTGGTCGATCTTCGCCCGGTACTCGGCCTCGATCCGCGCCGCCTCCGCGTCGATCTCCGCCCGGAACTCGGCTTCGATCGCAGCCGCCTTGTCCTCGATATTCTGCTTCTCCTTCGCGATCTGGCGGGTGATCAGAAGGTAGGCCACGACGCCCACGACGACCACGGCCGCGAGGGTGGCGACGGTGCGGCGGCCGATCCGCGGTAGGCCCCGGAACGCCGTGCCCTCGGCCCCGTTTTTCTTCGCGTAATCGAGGAGAAGCGCCGAGACCGTCTCCGGCGGAACGTTCTGCTCCCGGAGCGCGGCGAGGAGCCGGGTCACCTCGGAGTGGTTTCTTCCGTTCGCGAGCTCCTTCGCGACGGCGCCCAGGATCGCCGCCTTCGAGATCCCGCGATCTTCGAGGCGGAGGAGGTCGCCGACGAGCTTGCGCTCGAGCTCCGCGCGGAACGCCGGATCCTCCTGATCCCAGGTTACGGCGAGGCCGTAGTTGAACTCGTCGAGGGCCCGCGCGACGGGAGCTTCCCCGTTCGAGGAGACCGACCCCGCCGCGGCAGCGACGGAGGGGAGAAGGAGCGATAACGCTAGAAGGAAGCAGATCGAAGTTCTAAAACGGCTCACGGTTGTCCTTTGGTTCGGGGTTATTCGGGCGGATTGGAGACTACGCTAGTCCGGTACGGTCGGCATCATAAGAATTCCTTACGGGTGGAAGCGCCTCGGCGATAGCTTCAGAAAAACTTTGATCCGCATCGGCCGTCGTGGGGGGTAGCTTATTGAGTGTCTTATCCGCCGCCGGAAGATCACCGAATGCACCGATGAACGAACCGATCTCCGAATCGTCAAACATCGCGAAGCGGAGGGCCTACGGCCCCCGGGTTCCCTATTTCCGTCTGCCGCTCGATGCGCTCGCGGGAGCGGGAGCGCTGTTTCTTCGGCGAAGGCTCCGTGCTAAAAGCGGCGATCGGAGCGCCGTGGTCGTCGAACGGGAAAACCTCCGGAATCTTTTTCGCCAGTCCCCGGAGATCGTCTGCATCCTCGAAGGCCCCGCCCATCGGTTCGAATTCGTTAACGAGGCGCACATCCGCGTCCTCGGCTTCGACGCGACCGGGAAGACCGTCCGCGAGGCGCAGCCGGAGTCCGTGGAGGTCCACGGGATCCTCAATGACGTTTACCGGACCGGTGTGACGGCGCACCTCCGGGAGATCGAGGTGGTGGGCGCGAACAAGCGGTTCTTCGACCTCACCTATTCCGCGCGCCGGAACGCGGACGGGGTGATTAACGGGATCATGATCCTCGGCAAGGAGATCACGGGCGAGGTCGAGGCCCGGCGCTCGACGTCATCCATCCCGAAGACCGGGACCGGGTACAGCGAACGATCAACCACGCGATCCAGGACCGTGCTCCCTATGACATCGAATACCGGGTGGTGCACCCCGACGGCCGGGTCATCTGGGTCGACGTCCATGGTACGGTCCTCTACAGCGCCGACGGAACCCCTAATCGGTTCTTCGGCACGTCGGTCGACATCATCGAGCGGAAGCTGTTCCTCGAGGCGCTCAAGCGAAGCGAAGAGGAGCTCCGGGCGCTGGCGGAATCGATGCCGCAGATGGCGTTCATCGCGGCCGGAAACGGCGACATCCTTTACTACACGAAGAAGCACTATGACTATTTTGCGGTCGCCGTCGGCGAGAGCGAGAACTGGGGCTGGAAAAGCCATCGCTTCATCCACCCGGAGGACCTCGCGAAGACCGTCGACCGGTGGACCGCGTCGCTCCGCACCGGGCTCCCGTACGAGCACGAGTACCGCCTGCGGCGGCACGACGGCGTCTACCGCTGGCACCTCGCGCGAGCGAATCCGATCCGCGACACCGACGGTAAGATCATCCGCTGGTTCGGGACAAACACGGACATCCACGAATCCCGGGAGCTCCTCGAGAAGCTAAAGTGCAGCGAAGAGTGGCCGATGCTCGCCACGGACGCCTCAGGGATCGGAATCTGGGAGTGGAACATCCGGACCTGCGTCGTCACGATGACGAAGAACGAGTGCCGGATCCTCG
Source organism: Bacteriovoracaceae bacterium (assembly GCA_044371595.1). GTDB lineage: Bacteria > Bdellovibrionota > Bacteriovoracia > Bacteriovoracales > Bacteriovoracaceae > Peredibacter. Next base: position 1,456 of record JBILTI010000101.1, on the reverse strand, counting down.
GCCTGCCCGACGATCAGCCGCGCGCCGTGTAGGAGCTCTTTCGCCGGATCCTTCCGGAGGACCGCGAATAGAACGACCGCAAGCTCAAGCGCGCGATCGCGGAGGGGGTGGACAATCATAACGAATTTCGGATCCGACACCAGAACGGATCGGTCGCCTGGGTCTACGGGCACGGCAGACCCGTCTACGACGACGCCGGGTCGCCGCTTTCGATGTTCGGCGTAAACATCGACGTCACTCAACAGAAAAAGGCCGAAGTCGCGCTCCGGGAGGCGCTCCGCGCCCCGACGACTTCTTGTCGATCGCGTCCCACGAGCTCAAGACGCCGCTGATGCTACAGACGCAGATGTTTCAGCACCGGGCGCGGCAGAACGATCAGCGGATCTACGAGAAGGAGAAGATCAACGAAATGGTCGACCAGACCGATAAGCAGGTTCTCCGGCCCAGCCGGCCCGTCGACGACATGCTGGACATCTCCCGGATCCGCTCGGGGAAACTTCGGATCGAACGCGCGCCGGTCGACCTCTGCGAACTTCTTTCGGAGGTCCTTGCCCGCCTCCGTTCCCAGTTCTTGGACGCCGCCATCCGGGAGCCGCAGATCGAGCTCTGCGACGACGCGACCGGGACCTGGGACCGACACAAGCTCGACCAGGTCATCACGAACCTCCTTACGAACGCGATCCGCTACGGGGACGGGAAGTCGGTGAAGGTTACCCTTCGGAGCGCCCACGATAAGATCCGTCTCTACGTCAAGGACTCGGGGATCGGCATCGCGCCGGAGAACCACACGCGGATCTTCGATCGCTTCGAGCGCGCCGTCTCGGCGTCCGAGGGAAGCGGGCTGGGCCTCGGGCCCTTCATCACGAAGCAGATCGTCGTCGCCCACGGCGGCGAGATCTGGGTGGAAAGCGAACCCGGGAAGGGCGCGACGTTTATCGTCGAGCTCCCCCGGGAAAGACCTGCCCACGAGCCGGTGGTCGACGTGATCCGGCCGTAGCTTGACGGATGAGATAGCAAGGTCGCGGAGGAAATGGTAGCGTGATCCCATGGAAATCCACTACCGACGAGTCGATCACCGAGACTTTAACGAGCTGCGCATCGTCGCCGAGGCGGAAGCCCGGATTCCCCTCGAGTTCTATCACCGCTACGTCTTCGCCGAGGCCTCGATCGCCGCCCGGCCCGAGTTCTATAAGCAGCTCACGGAGAAGGACTTCTTCGAGATCGCGGTCCTCGACGAGGCCGTCGTCGCCTTTCACATCCTCCGCCGGACGCCCTACCCGCCGGACCTCTTCGTCGGGAGCGTGATCAGCCTTTGGGTTCATCCGGACCACCGGGGCCGGGACATCGCCCGGACCCTCAAGCTCCGCGGGGAGGCCTGGGCGCGGACGAAGGGGCTCTTCTTTCTCCAGACGCACGTCCACGTAGATAACCAGCGCATGTTGGACGTTAACCGGAC
>JBILTI010000453.1:0-2565 GCA_044371595.1 Bacteriovoracaceae bacterium | reverse complement strand
GCATAATCGGCGGCAAATTCAGGGAGGCCCCAGTGCAGATCAAAGACATTCTCATTCCCGGACTCAAGACGATTTCCGTCGAGGCCACGATGGTCGACGCGGAGCGGATCTTGAAGGAGAATAACTTTCGGCACCTTCCGGTGACCGACGGGAAACGGCTCGTGGGGATCCTTAGCGACCGGGACGTCCAGCGGGCGATGACGGTCTTCTTCTCCACCGACAACCGGCCCCAGGGGCACATCCAGCGGCACAAGAAGGTGACCGAGTATATGTCCTCGCCGGTGCACAAGATGAAGCACACGGACCGGCTCGAGCTCCTGGTCCGGGAGATGATCAACCGGAAGGTCTCCTGCTACATCATCGAGGACGCCGCGACCGGCGACGACCTCGGCATCATCACCACCGAAGACCTCATGATCCTCCTCCTCGATCTCCTCGAGGCGAGGACCGGACCGTTCCAGATCCTGAAGCGGATCCTCCGGCCCGTCGTCCGCTAGTTAGATGTCCCGGGCCTTTGACGAGACCCGGCCGCGGTTGAGTTCGAAGAAGCCGCGCTCGAGCTCCTCCCGGTGTTCCGGGTGGGCGATGCTGATGAGGGCCTTCGCCCGCTCGCCGAGCGACTTTCCGTAAAGGTTCACGTAGCCGTACTCGGTGACCACGTAGTGGACATGCGCCCGCGTGGTGACGACGCCGGCGCCGCTGTTGAGCACGGGCCGGATCCGCGAGTGGCCGTTCTTGCTCACCGACGTGAGGGCCAGGATCGGCTTCCCACCGTCGGAGAGTGCCGCGGCCCGCATGAAGTCCATCTGGCCACCGACGCCGGAGATGATCCGGGGGCCAACCGAGTCCGCGCACACCTGGCCCGTGAGGTCGATCTCGACGGCCGAGTTGACGGCCGTGACCTTCGGATTCCGCATGATGTTGATCGGATAGTTGATGTAGCTCGCCTCGAGGTTCAGCACGGTCATGTTGTCGTGGACGTAGTTGTACATTTCCTTCGAACCAATGAGGAACGCCGATGTCACCTTACCGCGGTGGAAGCGCTTCTTCGAGTTGTCGATGACGCCTTTCTTTAAAAGCTCGAAGGCGCCGTCGCTCCACATTTCTGTATGGAGCCCGAGGTGGCGATGGTCCCCCAGCTCGTGGCAGACGGCGTTCGGAATGGCGCCGATCCCGAGCTGGAGGGTCGCACCGTCGTCGATGAGACTCGCGATGTGGCGACCGATCGCGAGCTCGGTCTCCGAGAGGACCTTCGGCGTCGGCGAGTAGAGCGGGTCGTCGTGAAAGACCGCGAAGTCGATGTCGTCGACGTGGAGGATCCCGTCGCCGTGGACCCGCGGCATGTGCGCGTTGACCTGTGCGATCACGACGTCCGCGCACTCCGCGGCGGCGCGGGCGGTGTCGACGCTGACCCCGAGAGAGACCTGGCCGTGGCGGTCCGGCGGGCTCACCTGGATCAGCGCCACGTCGACCCTCTTCATCCCCGAGCGGATGAGCTGCGGCATCTCCGAGAGGAAGCACGGAAGGTAGTCGACGCGGTCGTAGTCGAGGTAGGGCCGGACGTTCTCGCCGACGAAGAAGTTCGTGACGCGAAACGAGCCGCGGTGCTCGGGCCGGGCGTATCGGGCCTCGCCCTCCGTGTGGAGGTGGAGGAGTTCGACGTTCTGAAGCCGCGGCGCCTCGGCGACGAGGCCATCGAGGAGGTACTCGGGCGTCGCTGCCCCGGCGTGGACAAAGACGGTCTGGTTGGAGGTTACGGCGGCGAGGGCCTCCGAGAGGCTCGTGCAGATTTTCATGGGCGGTTCCTGGCGGAGAGTTGTTACCTGAAGAATTCCTCCCGGTCGGAATCGGCCGGCGCGTCTTCGGGCGTGATTTTTCTACTGGAGATGATAGTCTCTGCGAAGAGGGCCGTATACATGGAAAAGAGGGCGAGGCCCGCTAGCATCAGAAGGATCGAGAGGAGCTTCCCCGCGTCGGTCACCGGCGTGATGTCGCCGTAGCCGGTGGTCGTGGCCGTCGCGAATGCCCACCAGATCGCATCCATATATCGGTCGACCTTCGGGTTCGCGTCGTGCTCGAGGGCCCAGAAGACGAATCCGCAGAAGAAGATGAAGCTGTTGCCGACGATGGTTAGCATGAGAAAGAACGGCGACCGCAGGAGGAAGCGGACCTCGCGGAAGAACAGCCAGAAGTGCCGGGCGATCGATCTCATTAAAAAATCAAAGCATGATCCGGTGACATATGTCACCTTTAATTCCGAGGCCCGTCATACCATGCACCGGCACCGGGCGGTACAACGGAGGTAACACTCTTGGAGGTCTCCCATGAAAACTAACATCCATCCGCTCGAGCGCGTGCTCCGGATCATCGCCGGTGTCGGCCTCACGACGCTCGCCTTCGTCGGCCCCGCGAACCCGTGGTTCCTGCTGGGCTTCGTCCCGCTCTTCACGGGGCTCGTCGGCTGGTGTCCCCCGTATCAACTTCTGGGGATTAACACCTGCGAGACCACGGGGCGGCGCTAGGCGCATCTTCCTTCGTTGTTTCCCAACCGCGGCGCCTTGGCTC
>JBILTI010000335.1:0-3338 GCA_044371595.1 Bacteriovoracaceae bacterium | reverse complement strand
CCGTGGCCGCGGTCCGCGCCTGCCGGAGCGCAGGCATCACGGTCGTGATGATCACCGGCGATCACCCGGCCAGCGCGCGGGCGATCGCCGGCGAACTCGGCATCGCCGTACCGGGCGCGTTCGACGAGGTGCTCACCGGCGCCGAGCTCGAAGCGCTGGCGCCGGGGGAGCTCCGCCGGCGGTCGGCGCGGACGGCCGTCTACGCCCGCGTGTCCCCGGCACACAAGCTGCTGATCGTCCGGGCGCTCCAGGAGAACGGGCACGTGGTGGCGATGACCGGTGACGGCGTGAACGACGCGCCGGCGCTGAAGCAGGCGCAGATCGGCGTCGCGATGGGGAGGGCGGGGACTGAGGTCGCCCGCCAGGCCGCGAGCATGATCCTCACCGACGACGACTTCTCGAGCATCGTCGCCGCGGTGGAGGAGGGCCGGGCGATCTACGGCAACATCAAGCGCACGATCCAGTACCTCCTGTCGACGAACCTGGCCGAGCTCCTGATCGTCCTCGGTGCTTCGGTCCTGGGTCTTCCGGTGCCCTTTACGCCGCTTAACCTCCTATGGATCAACCTCGTCACCGACGGCTTTCCGTCCCTCGCCCTGGCCGCGGAGCCTCTCGACGCGCGGATCCTCCGCGAGAGCACGCGGCCCTCGCCGCGGTCCTTCTTCGATCGACCGTTTCTGACCGAGCTCTTCCTGATCGGGCTCCTCATGACGCTGCTGGTGCTCGCGACCTACGCGCGCGTCCTCGCCGTCGACCCCGCGCCCGTCGCCCGCACCTACGCCTTCACGCTCCTCGTGTACATGACCCTCCTCCGATCGTTTTCCTGCCGGAGCGAAACCCGCAGCTACTTCGAGCTTCCGGTGAACTACTATCACCTCGGGAGCGTCCTGATCCCGATCGCGCTCCAGCTCGCCCTCGCTGACATCGCGAGCTTCCGAGAGGTCTTCCGGCTCGTGCCGCTGACGCTCCGGGAGCACGCGGTCCTCGTCCTCGGCGGGGCGGTGCCGGTCACCGTCGTCGAACTCTTAAAACTTTGGAGAAGAAAATGAAAGTAACCCTCTTCGATTCCCACCCCTACGAACGCGACGCCTTCGGCGAGGCTAACGCCCGCTACGGCTTTGAGCTGGCCTTCCTGGACCTGCGGTTGACCCCGGAAACGGCCTTCGCGGCCGCCGGCGCCGGCGCCGTCTGCGCCTTCGTGAACGACAAGCTGACCGCCGAGACCCTGCGGATCCTGAAGGACGGCGGCGTCGGGATCGTGGCGCTCCGGTCGGCGGGCTTCAACCATGTCGACCTGCGGGCCGCGGCCGCGCTGGGGCTTCCGGTGGTGCGGGTGCCGGAGTACTCGCCCTACGCGGTGGCCGAGCACGTGGTGGCCCTCATCCAGACCCTCAACCGGAAGACCCACCGCGCGTACAACCGCGTCCGGGAGGGGAACTTTTCACTGAACGGCCTCGTGGGCGTCGACCTCCACGGGAAGACGATCGGGATCATCGGCGCAGGGAAGATCGGAAAGGTCCTGGCGAAGATCATGCGCGGCTTCGGCTGCCGCGTCCTCCTCTGCGACCGCGTCCCCGACGACGCCTTCGCCCGGGAGCACGGCTGCCGCTTCGCCCCCCGCGAGGAGGTCTTCCGGGAGAGCGACATCATCTCCTTGAACCTCCCACTCTCCCCGGAGACCCGCCACTGCATCGACGCGGAGGCCCTGGCGCAGATGAAGCGCGGAGTGATGCTCATCAACACCGGCCGCGGAGGGCTCATCGATACCCAGGCGCTCATCAAGGGGCTGAAGTCGGGCCACATCGGGGCCGCGGGCCTCGACGTCTACGAGGAGGAGGAGGGGGTCTTCTTCCGGGACCTTTCGGGGCAGATCCTGACCGACGACGTCCTCGCGCGGCTCCTCACGTTCCCGAACGTCATCGTCACGAGCCACCAGGCGTTCCTCACCCGGGAGGCGCTGCAGAACATCGCCGACACGACGCTCGAGAACCTCCAGGCCTTCGAGCGCGGCGGCCCCCTCGTCAACGAAGTCCGCGGGCCGTGATACCAGTGACAGTCGGTCGCCCACCTGTAGGGAGACTTTAATTTACTATCCGCCCGAGCGGACCCGAAACTAGCTCCACGAGAACTGATTCTCGAGCAGTTGAGCAGGAGGTTTTTATGAAGCAAGTTGACGAGCTGATCCGCGGCGAGATGTCTGCCGTGAAGAGCATCGACGCGATCTTAAACAAGATCAACGACGAGACGGAGAAGAGGCAGCTCTACGCCATCCGCCAGGACCACGTCCAGGCGATAGATAAGCTGAAGCGCTTCGCCGGCGCAGCGTTTCAGGACAGCGGTGCTACGAGCACCGCGGGCCCGTGGGGAGCGTTCGCCTCGGCCTTCAAAGGCGGGGCGTCCTTCTTCGGTGACAAGGCGGCGCTCCTGGCGCTCAAGGTCGGCGAACAGCATGGCCTGAACGAGTACCGGGAGGCAATCCGGGATGACGCGATGGATTCGCAGCTCAGGCAGGTGATCCAGAACGATCTCCTACCAGCGCAGGAGCAGCACCTGCGTACGATCGACCGATACCTGCAGTAAAAAATTCCGGAAAGGGGGTCCGCGGGCTTCCTTTCCCCATCAAAATTACTTATCCTCGGCGGATGTCGATCGACCACCTTTACCAAAAGCTCAGCGACTTCGCGGGGAACCTCTCCCCCGCCGCCGGAGCGCTCTCTCGGTGCCGGAGCGGCTGCGCCCGCTGCTGCTACACCGACATCTCCGTCCTCGAGGTCGAGGCGGAGAACGTCCGGCGGTGGTTCCGGACCCTCAGGCCCGACGCCCGGCGCGCGAAGCTCCGCGCGTGGACCGCGCCCGATGCCCGGGCGCTCGATTTCCACGACCGGCCCGCCCGCGCCTGCGCGTTCCTCGTCAACGACGCGTGCACGATCTACGAGGCCCGACCCCTCATCTGCCGCACCCAGGGACTTCCGCTTCTGTTCACCGAGGGAGAGCGGAGCTTCGCCGACGTTTGTCCTTTAAACGCGGCGATGCTCGAGGAGGCGCGAGGGAGCGACTACCTAAACCTCGACCTCGTCACGACTATCCTGGTCCAGCTCGAGCAGCGCGACGCCGGCGGGCGCGCGCGGCGCCGGGTCGAGCTCCGGGCGCTCCGGGAGGAACTACGTGGACTCGATTAGTAAGGCGCTCCTCACCGTGGGCCTCGTGTTCGTCGCCGCGGGCCTTCTCTGGCACGTATCCGGGGGAAAGATCCCGCTCGGGCACCTCCCCGGCGACCTCCGGTTCGAAACGCGCTCGACGAAGATCTACCTTCCGCTCACCTCGGGCCTTCTCCTGAG
>JBILTI010000067.1:0-7412 GCA_044371595.1 Bacteriovoracaceae bacterium | reverse complement strand
CCCGACTCGCGGATGCTCACGCCGGGTCTCAGGTGCGAGTACTCGTCCACGAGGACGCGCTGGAGCTCGTAGCGGAAGATGCCCGGCTCCTCGGCGGCGCAGAGCCGGGGCTCGGCGATGAAGGCGCTCGCCGTCGTCACCGCCTCGTCGCTCGCGAGGACGAGGAGTTCGTCGTAGGGAAAGAGCTGCTGCGACGGAAGCGGGGCGACCGTCGTCTCGGCGCCCCGCTGGATCGCGACGATGTTAACTCCATAGCTGTTCCGGAGGTTCGCCTCGGCGAGGGTCTTGCCGACGAAGACCGCGTTCGGGTGAACCGTGAGGCGCAAAAGATGACTCTCCCACGGGCCAAGCTTCACCAACTTATCCGCCGCCGGGTCGGCCGCCCGCTCGAACGACGCGAGGAAGTGCTGCTCGAGGCTTCCGTAGGACTTCTTGAGGCCCCGATAGAAAAATAAGAAGAGGACCGCGAACGAGACCACGGCCCCGGCGACGATGATCATCGGCGGAAAGAAATCCGCGCTCAGTATGACGATGAGACAAAGGGCGAGGGCCCGGGCGACGGAGCCGCGGAGCGAGAAGACGAACCCGCGACCGGGAATTTCCTCCTGCCCGAACGAGTTCGACATGGCCCAGGTGAACGGCGCCGAGGCAAGGAGGAGAAGGAGCCAGATCAGGAGCCGCCCTGGCGTACCATCGAGGACCGGGACCCGCTGAACGTAGGGAAGCGCGTACTCGGCGCCGAGGATGAAGATCAGCGCGGTTACAAGCGCGTTGACGAGCCACTTGAGCGTTCCCGTCCCCGGGCCCTGGCCCGAGGTAACGACCAGGCGCCGGGCCGCGAGCCAGTCGGCGTATCTGTTCAGGAGCCGCGTGAGCCGCGGGAGCCGCTCCTCGGCGGCGCGGGCAACCGGCCCGGACCAGAGGATAAGGTACGGCGTCGTAAACGTGGTGATCAGCGAGACCGCCACGCCGATCGGATAGAGGAACTCCGAGGTCACCTTTAGGGAGGCCCCGAGGCCCGCGATGATGAAGGAAAACTCGCCGATCTGGGCCAGGCCGAAGCCGACCCGGATCGACTCCCGCAGCGGCTGGCCCGCGACGAGGACGCCGAGGCCGGTGCTGACGATCTTTCCGCCGATCGTTACGGCGCAGAGGACGGCGATGGTGCCCTTGTATTCCCAGATGATCGCCGGATCGATCAGCATTCCGATCGAAACGAAGAAGATCGCGCCGAAGAGGTCCCGGAACGGTTCGACGCGCGTTTCGATCTGATGGAGCGCCGGGGACTCGGCGATGATCGACCCCATGATGAAAGCGCCGAGGGCCGCGGAGTAGTGGAACTTCGCCGCGACGACGACGAGGAAGAGGCAAAAGCCGAGCGCCACGAGCGTCATCATCTCATTGTTTCCAACGCGAACGACGTATTTTATAAACCGCGGGACGACGAGGTAGCCGGCGATGAACCACCCCCCGACGACGAGGACGAGCTTAAGCGCCGCCCCGGCGAGGATGAGGCCCGAGAGAGACTCCGACGTCGCGAGTGTCGTGAGCCCGACGATGAGGAGGATCGCGAGAAGGTCTTCGACGATCAGGATCCCGAAGATCGTCTCCGCGAACTGGGACCGCTTGAGCTTCAGCTCGTCGAGGGCCTTGATGATGATCGTCGTCGAGGAGATCGCGAGCATCGCCCCGAGGAAGATCGCGTCCATGGTCGTCCAGCCGAAGGCGCGACCGAGCGCGTAGCCAACCGGAAGGAAGAACAGGACCTCGAGGGCCGCGGCAACCGACGCCGTCGCGCCGACGCGCGTGAGCTTTCGAAAGCTGAACTCGAGGCCAAGGGTGAACATGAGGAAGATCACCCCGAGCTCCGCCCACGTCCGGATCCCCTCGACATCGGTGACGAGCTGGAACGGCGGCGTGTACGGTCCGATCAGCATCCCCGCGAGGATGTAACCCAGGACCACCGGTTGCTTCAGGCGCGTGAAGACGATGCTCATGAGTCCCGCGGTGACAAGGATAACGGCGAGGTCCTGAATGAAGATCGGGAGATGCATAACGATTAACACTAACTGGTTCGACCGCCGGAGTAAAGACGTCCCGTCCCGGAGATCGGTGATCGCTTTTATAGATCCACTGTTGCGCTCAACCGCCGCGGGATCTAAAATTATAGAGCAACGTTTAACCTGGAGGTTCCGTTGTCGCCGTTCCCCCGATCGCTCCCCCGGGAAACTCGCCTCATCCACCTCGATCCGTCCCGGACCGACGAGTTCTTCGCGCTGATCGACGAAAACCGGAGCTACCTCCGGCGGTGGCCCGACTGGCCCGATCAGATGGCGACCCGGGAGGACCTCGTCCCCTTCGCCGAAAGCGCGCTTCCACAGTAAGAAGCGAAGCATTCGCTCCGGCCCTGGATCGAGCACGAGGGGAACATCGCCGGCATCACCCACCTCGCCAACGTCGACTGGACGAACCGGAAGGCGATGATCGGCTACTGGGTCGGGGAGCGGTACCGGGGACAGGGCCTCGCGACGCGGGCGACCGAGGCCCTGCTCAGGTTCGCCTGAGAGGACTGGTGCCTTAACCGGATCGAGATCCGCTGCGCCACCGGAAACCTCGCGGGCCAGCGGGTCCCGCGCAAGCTCGGGTTCCGAGAGTAGGGGCTCCTCCGCGACAACGAATGGCGCTACGACCGGTTCGTCGAACATGTCGTCTTTTCCCGGCTCGCGGACGGAGGGCCGGTTCTGTAAAAAATTCAGATAGCCGGTATGTAATTTCTCTTAATGACAAGCATCCAGAAATTCTGTAATTAGCGGAAAAAAATTGGAGGTCCGCTATGAAGTTCGCCCTTTCTCTGTTGTTCCTTCTCTCGTTCGGCGCTCACGCCGGTGCCCGGCTCACCGTCGCTCAGCAGACGGCCGCGGTCGAAGCGTTCGCAAAAGACAAGCGCCGCGAGCTCTGGCGCGCCGGCCACGAAGACGTCACCAGCACCGTCACGCGGATGACGAGGGCCGAGCTCGATTCGCTCGTCCGCGAAGACCGCGACGGCTCCGCCGAGCCCCTCGACCGGGACCAGATCTCCCGGCTCTACCGGTGCCTCCACTCGCCGCAGGTCTGCGCCCTCTACAGCGTCCACGTCTCGTCGACCTACTACAGCGGCTACGGCGTTAACCGCTACTGGGTCCTCGTAGCTCCGACCTCGGGCCGCTACGAGACCATCGGGCAGTCGATCTACGCGGAGTGAGAATCAGAACTCGTAGGCCATCTCCGTCATCACCGAGCCGGGTTTCGCCGCGTTCGGCTGCTTCCAACCGAGGAAGATGATCGAATGGGGCGTCGGCCGATGTTGGACCGCGGTTATGAGAGCGCCGTAATCGTGGTCCCCGGAAAACCAGTCTGCGACGATCATCCAGCGGGAACTTAAACGCTGCTCGACGCCGAGGAGGATGCTCCCCGCGCTCTGACCGTAGACGCTCCGGTTCGCATAGCTTACCCCCTGGTGCAGCCGCAATCCGAGAGGGAGGAAATCCTGGGATAAGAGGAAATAGTTCCAGTGCGGCAGTGAACGACCAGCGAGGCTCGCGCCGGCCATCTGGCCGACCGACGCCTTCGCGAGGACCGTCGCGTCCTCGCGGAGGAGCCAGCTCTTCTTATAACCAGCGATGACGGACTCGTTCCGCGCGGTTCGGGGAGATTGGAGGTTGATCGCGGACACCGCAAGCTCCAGGGTCGGGGAAACGCCGTAGGTGCCGAAGACGAAGCCGGCCCACTCGGTCGGTCTTCCGCCCCATGAGCGGTGCTGGGCCTCGAAGGCGATAGCCTTTTTTTTCTCCGGGGTCGTATCCGTGCTCGGGATCCCGACGATGAGCGACTGGCCGCGGGATGCGAAGGGGGTTACAAAGAGAACTACGACGAGCAACTTGAGAAGCATAGGTGACACATTATTCTTTATGTAGGCTGAGGGCAATTCTTGTTGAACAATTTTCTAGAGGTTCGCTTGCGATGGCCGGACCTTCGTCGGAGACGAAGATGATCTGTGCTCCGATGAATGCAACGTCATGGGGACGCTCACCGGATCCGGAGGGAAAGCTCGGCGCGGTTACCACGGTACCGAAGCCCGAGGTCTTCGCAGGTCGCGGCGTAGACGAGGATGTCCTGCCAGACGCCGTTGAGATATAGCGCGCGCTTCTTCAGCCCCTCCTTCCGGAGCCCCATCGACCGGGCGAGGAAGATCGACCGCCGATTCTTCGGATCGATCCCGGCTTCGACGCGGTGGAGCCGGAGGTCGGTAAACGCTACCCCGAGGGCCACGGACACGAGCTCCTTTCCGATGCCCTGACCCCACCAGGGATTAAAGACCCGGTACCCGAGGTAGGCGTTTTGAAAGACGCCGCGGGAGACGTCCATCAGAGCGACGGCTCCGACGAACTTTCCGTCGCTCTTGCGGAAGCCGGCGAAGTCGAAGAAGTCGCCCCGCCTGCGCTGCTCGCGCTGGACGCGGAGGAGCTTCCGGAAGTGGGCGCGGGTGAGTTCGGTGGGGGCCCGGGGTCCGAGGTCCCAGACGTTCCGCGCCGGCGCCAGGGACGAATAGGTCTCGCGCCAGGCGTCGAAGTCGCAGGCCTCGAACGGTCTCACGACCAGGTGGTTGATTCGTTTTTGGATAAGTTTTTCCATGATTTAATGATCAGTCAGGTCAGGGTGAATGTCCATTCCGACGATCGTGGTTGACGGGGTCCCCGGCCGTGAGATCATAACTCCATGAGCTATCCGCGACCGGTCATCCTGCTCTCCCTCCTTCTTTATGTCGTCGCCTGCGGCGCGGTCGCCTTCACCGGCCCGGAGGTTACCTACCGGGGCTTCGAATGCCTGCTCCTCGGCGGGCTCACGCTCCTTTCGCTCGCCTCTTATCCGATCTGGTTCATCGCCTGGGGCGCGAACCTCCTCTTCGTCCCTGCGCTCTACTCCGCGATCAAGGGGAGGACCTCCGCTGGCCGGATCGGCCTCGCCGCGGCCTCGGTAGTGACGGGCCTCTCGTCGCTCCACGTCCGCTCGGTGCTCCCGGACGGGAACCGGGTGGATGTTCCGGTGGCGCCGGGGCCGGGCCTCTACCTCTGGCTCGGGGCCCTCGCCCTGGGCCTCGCGGCGCAGCTGATCCTCTACCAGCGGTACCGGCGCGGGACCAGCGTTAACGGGGATTAACATTAAAATTCGTTGATCGCCTTTCTGGAAAAGGAGTTTTCTCGTAGGATCTGGGAAGAACAAAAAAAGGCATCACCCATGAAGCTTCTCCTCTTTATCCTCTGTCTACTCTTCGCCGGCGGTGTCCGCGCCGCCGAACACCGCGACGAACATCGCACCTGGCTCGGCATCTTCGCGCGGAAAAACATCGCGCCGAACTACGACGTCTGGGCCGAAACCCAGCTCCGCCACGACGAGACGAACCAGACAATGAACCAGACGCTGAACCGGTTCGGGCCCCTGAAGACCCTCTCCGAGCACCACGAGGTCGGCGCCCTCATGGTCTTCGTCCAGGGCCGGACACTCCGCGAGTACCGGCCCACGCTCCAGCACGTCTACAAGGACAGGTTCGGAATGAGCGCCGTCTCGCTCCGGAACCGCCTGGAGTTCCGGGACGTCGAAGACGACGACGCCAACGCGGTCCGCTTCCGGACCCAGCTCCGGTGGTCGAGCCCGCTCACGGCGATCTACGACCTCGTCCTCTGGGATGAGCCGTTCGTGAACCTCACCCGCGAGACGTGGACCGGAAACCGGTTCTTCGAGCGAAACCGCGCCTTCGCCGGAACCCGGATCAGCTTCGAGAAGATCAGCTTCGAGGTTGGGTATATGAACCAGTACATCCCGCGCACGAACCGCGACCTCTCGGAGCACATCCTCGTGCTCTACACGTACTTCTAAATCACCGAGCGGTTTGGTGGGGAATCATTTTACCGGGCCTCTCCGATCTCCCCCGGGCCGGTAGACTGGAGGGACCATGGAAGCCCCGAAGAATCCTCTTAAGCCCCTCGAGTCCCTGTTCGACATCCAGGAAACCACCACGCGCGACGACAAGGTCGAGATCGTTGCGACGCTCCTCGGTTCGTTCATCCTCGGCGCCTCGTTCGCGAAGGAGTTCTTCATGAACGGGCGCTTCGAGATCCGGATCTTCCTCTTCGGCGTCTCGTGCTTCGTCCTCTTCATCACAGTCGCCCTCGTCGCGCGCGTCTGGATCCAGCTCTTCGACATGCGGAAGAAGGTCACGAGCTGCCTCTGGTTCTTCTTTTTCTTCATCGGAAACTTCGCCGCCATCGACCTCTTTAACCACCAGTTTTTGGCGAAGGAGCTCCGGGGCGACATCCGCTACGAGACGATCATCTTCCTCGCAAGCTACACGATCGCGACGAACCTCCTCTACCGGATCAACAAGCAGATCCTCCTCGCGTCGCTCCGGCAGAAGACCATCTACAAGTACCTCCTCGCGCCGATCAACGGGCTCTCGCTCGGGGTCATCATCACCGGGATGATCGTCTGGTCGTTTAGCTAGGGCCGCGCCAGCTCCCTATGGAGCTTGACCGCGAGCTTCTCGCCGGAGGCTTCCCGGGCCTCCCGGAGCACGCGCTCGGTTTGACGGAAGGCCAGGGCGTTCGCACCCGATTCGAGCTCCGGAACGACCCGGACCACGAGGACCGCGCGCACCACCTGCTTAGCGGCGAGGAGCCTGAGGTTACCGACGCCCTTCTCCGCGTCGCCGGTGTCGATCAGCTCGAAGACACGGCCGACCTTCGGGGCATTCGCGAGGGCCGCGAGGAGCTCCTCCTTCTCCTCCGCGCCCCATCGCCCGCCGGCGGAGCGGTAGGTCGTTTTCGGGGGATCCTTGAAGTAGACGGCGACGGCCGCATTGGCCGGAAGCGCGGGCCTCGCCTTAGCGCTCGCGCGGAGCTGCTGGTCCGAGATCGCTCCCGCCTATTTCTCTAAGAGATCTAACATCCGCTCGGCGACGTGGACCTTCTTCTGTGTGGCGCAGGCACCGGCGAAAACGACGCAGACGAGCAACATGATGATCCGCCTGCGGCCCCCCTTCTTTACCCCATGCTAGCCGCCCCGCGGTCCGTCGCGCGATTCGCCCGGGGCCGGCGCGGGGTGAAAGAAAATTAAGGATTAATATTTTGTCGTAGCGCCGGCCCTCGCTAGTATCGGTGGAGCTTAATTTCCAAGGAGGAGAAATGAAACGATCCGCAGCGGCCCAGTGGCGAGGAAACCTGATGCATGGAATGGGCTTCATCAGCACCGAGAGCGAGGGCCTGAAGAACCTCCCGTACTCGTTCTTAAAGCGCTTCGGCAACGAGCCGGGGACGAACCCCGAGGAGCTGATCGCGGCCGCGCACGCCGCGTGCTTCGCCAAGGCGATGTCAGCGGAG
>JBILTI010000066.1:0-7483 GCA_044371595.1 Bacteriovoracaceae bacterium | reverse complement strand
GATCCAATCAATTTTGTCAGACGAAGGCCCTATAAGAAAAACGATAACGCTCATGTGGAGCAAAAGAACTTTACCCACGTCAGAAATTTATTTGGCTACGAAAGGCTTGCGGATGAATACTTGGTGAGTCTCATGAATGATATTTATAAGAACTACTGGTGCCCATTGAAGAACTTCTATACCCCGGCGATGAAGCTTAAGAAGAAACATCGAATTGGTAGCAGGATAAAGAAAGAGTACGATAGGCCAAAAACACCCTATCAACGCCTGATGGAGTCAGGGCAGCTGACCCTCAAGCAACAGGTAGATCTGGCCAATAGGAAGAGCAGACTAAATCCCTTTAAGCTTAGAAGAGAGATGGATGAGAAACTCAAAAGGTTCTACACTTTTGTAGATAATCACCGAAAGGCAGCCAACGATGTGGCTGCCTGATTACTGGAATGCGTCTAAGTGTCATTATTCAATGGTTCAATACGGAGGGGAAGAAAACCGGCGGCGCCGAGAACAGCACCGCCGAAGGAGGTGGGGAAGTTACTGTCTGGTCGCGCCCTGGCGGCTATTCGGTCTGCCGCGGTTGGGAGAATTCAGGTCCTTTTGCCCTTCGCCGTGCTGCTGGGCCATGCACGCCTTGAAGCACGGACCGCATCCGACAACGCTTGGCGCCTGGCACGGATCGTTAGTCGTCGACGGATTTCGCTCGCCGAGCATGTTCCGCTGCGCGGCCGGTGCGGTGCCCGGACCGGATCCGTAGGAAAGGGTTGAGGCGGCGAGGAGAACGAGGATTGCGTATTTTTTCATGGATTACTCCTTACATGTTTAAGTTGACGCCCGCGGGCTTAACGATCGTCAGCAGGTTCTGGAACGCCTGGGTCACCTGGAGCGCCATCTTGTGGCCGGCGCTCGACTCGACCTTCTTGATCTCGCCGTAGTTATCGTACGCCACGTTGATCTTCCCGACCTGTTCCATTTCGATCTCGACGGGCTTCCCGAGGGCGTTGTACTTGAACGCGAGGACGCGGCGAGAAGCCTCCGATTCCTGGTCGACCATCTTGGAGATCTTCCCCTTGGTGTCGTAAATCAGGAAGACGGTCTTGCCCTGGTTGTTTGCGGCCTTGACGAGGTTCCCCTTGGCATCGTATTCGAACAACGTCGTTCCTTCGTTATTCACGACCTTCTTGATCTTGTTGATCTTGTCGTCGTATTCGATGTTCACGAAGTCGCCCTTTGTCGACGACTTCTTCGTAAGGAGGCCGTTGCTATTGTACTCGAAGTTCGTGACGTGGTTGCCCCGGGCGATCTTGAGCGGGAGCGAGTTCTCGGCGAAGATCGTGTCGGTCTTGATGCCATTGATCTCCGTCAGGATTCGGTACGTGTAGCGAGCGCCGTCGGCGGTGGTCTTCGTTTCGTACTCGTAGCGATTCGCGACCGGCTTGCCGTCGAAGCCGGGCTTCGTGACGATCGTCCAATAGTGGTTATCGGCGTTCTTCGGGTTCGACCCGTACTCGTACTTCGTCTTCTCGCCGTTCCGGTCGACGACCTCGGTCACGAAGAAGGTCTTCGGGTCGTAGCCGACCTTGAGCTTCGTCTTGTCGCCGTAGCGGATCTCGGAGAGGTTGTGGGACTTGTCGTAGCCGTACTCGTAGACGTTGTCGCCGACGTCCTTCGAAGAAACGAGGTCCGTGTCCTGATACTTGTAGGTCGCCTTCTTGTCGCCGGCGGACCAGATCTCCTTCACGAGGCCATCCGGATACCAGGCGAAGAAGATCTGCTTCGCCTGCGAGTCCTTGATCGACTCGAGCTTGCCCTCTTTATAGGTGAAGCCAACGAAGTAGCCGGACTTGTCGCTGATCTTCACGAGCTGGCCCATAGCGTTAAAGAGGTCCGCGCGGCCATCGGTGTGGACCCGGCGGTAGCCTTCCTTCGTCACGAAGAGCTCCTGCGGGCCGCGGTCATTCGAATAGAGCACGGAGCCCGGCGCTACGGTCGCCTGGACGCCGAAGTTCATCGCGTAGGTGTGCCGGAGTTCGGCGTTGTTGGCGAGCTTCTGGATGAGGTCGCTCGCGGCCTTCTCCGAGAGGGCGGTCTTCTTCTTCATTTCGGTGACGATCTTCGTCGCGGCGGCGACGGCGTCGACGGCGGTCTTCGGGGTGAAGCGGGTCTTCGCGCCGGAGCCGTGCTCGTGGACGATGATCGCGCCGTCGGCCGAGATCTCGAGGCGGGTCTCGAACTCGCTCCCCCAGCCGAAGCCGAACCAGCCGACGTCGGTCGACTTCGAGTTATACGTCCGGGTAATCTCCAACTTCTTGCCACCGCCGGGGACGACGATGTCCGTATAGGAAATGTAGAAGTTCCCGTTCTTCAGGTTCACTCCGGCGTGCGCGAGCGACGTGGCGAGGAGCGCCACGAGGGTGAGGGAGAATCCTTTCAAAAACATCATAATTCCACCTTTTGCAGACAAGGAATACCGTGTTCATTATCGGTCACGGCCCGCTAAACTTTAATGTCAATTATCTTCATGATAACCCACATCCCGAGGCTCACCATGGCGATGATTATCACCAGGAAAACGATGCCCAGGACGGTGCCGAAGAGAAGCGGAAAGTACTCCGGGTCGCCGCTTCCGAACATGAGCATCATCATGAAGGGCATGGCCCCGATGATATAGGCCTGGATCTTGCCCGAGGCGACGTAAGTATCGATTTTCAGTTGGAGCCGGACGCGCTCGCGGATCACGAGGACGATGGTGTCGAAAACTTCGGCAAGGTTACCGCCAGTTTCGCGTAAGATGTTGACGGCCGTGACGAACATCTCATTGTCCTCGGTGTACATCCGCTTCTTCAGGTTCTCGAGGGCCTCCTCGAGCGGTACCCCGATCTTCGCCTGCTGGAGGACGAGGTTGAACTCCTGGCTCACCGGCGCCGGCATCTCGTCGACGACCATGCCGATCGCCTGCGGCATCGTGAGGCCCGCTCGGATCCCGTTCGCGAGGAGGTTCAACGCGTCGACCATCTGGATCGCGTACTGCTTCTTCCGCTTCGCTTCGAAGTAGTCGACGATCGGCTTCGGCGACTTCCAGCCGACGAAGAAGACAATGCCGGCGGCGAAGACCGCCAGCGGGATCTTTCCGAGGAGGGCGATGACAATGAAAGCGAGGATCGCCGAGCCGAAGGACATCGCGAGGAGGGCGATCGTGATCCGGTGGGGTTCGACTTCGATGAACATGATCTCGAACTTCTTTAGAATGTAGTCGCGGGTCCCGAAGGTCTGATCGTCGATCCAGGAAAAGAGCTTGACCGAGTTGACGTACGTGTACGCGAATACCGCGACGCCGATGACGATCAGGAGCCCCTTCATCCCGAGGACGTCGAGGAGGAGGCTGATCTCGCGTTGCTTCCGGGGATCCTGGGCCAGGGCCGGGAGCGCGATGACGAGGAGAGCGGTGGGCGCGAGGAGGCTTCTCATGGTTATTTGTTCGTGAACAGGCCCCGCGGAACCTTGTACCCTTTCTTCTCGAGCGTCTCGATGAACTTCGGGATGAAGCCCGTCGCCATGAACTTGCCGACGATCTTCCCCTCCTTATTCATCCCTTCCTGCTTGTAGACGAAGATGTCCTGGAGCGTGATGACCTCGCCCTGGATCCCGCCGATCTCGGTGATGTAGAGGCATTTCCGCGAGCCGTCGTCGAGCCGCGACTGCTGGATGATCATGTGCACCGCGGACGCGATCATCTCCTTGATCGCCTTCTGCGGGAGGCCCGCCCCGGCGTACTGGACGAGGGTCTCGAGCCGCGAGATCGCGTCCCGCGGGGTGTTCGAGTGGACCGTCGTCATCGACCCGTCGTGGCCCGTGTTCATCGCCTGGAGCATGTCGAGGGTTTCGCCGCCCCGACACTCACCCACGACGATCCGGTCAGGCCGCATCCGGAGCGTCTGCTTGACGAGGCAGCGGATGTCGATCTCGCCGTCGCCCTCGAGGGACGGGGGCCGGGTCTCGAGCCGCACCACGTGGTCCTGCGGGAAGTTGAGCTCCGCAGAATCCTCGCAGGTGATGATCCGTTCGTTCGACTGGATGAAGCCGCCGAGCATGTTGATGAGCGTCGTCTTACCGGAGCCCGTGCCCCCGGAGACGACGATGTTCCGGTGCGCCTCGACGGAGATCCGGAGAAAATCGGCCATCTCCTCGGTCATGGCCCCGAAGCCGACGAGGTCCTTGTACGTGAGTCGCTTGTCCGGGAACTTCCGGATCGTGATACAGCACCCGTCGATCGCGCACGGCGGAATGATCGCGTGCACCCGAGAGCCGTCGGCGAGCCGGGCGTCGACATACGGGGTCTTTTCGTCGATCCGACGGCCGATCGGGGCGACGATCCGCTCGATCACGTTCATGACCTGCCGGTCGTTGGTGAAGGTGACCTCGGACTTCTTCACCTTCCCCTTCTGTTCGTAGTAGATCTTCTTCGGGCCCACGACCATGATCTCCGAGATCGTCTTGTCCGCGAGCATGTCCTCGAGGGGCCCTAACCCGAGGGCCTCGTCGAGTATCTCCTTCACGATCCGGTTCATGTCGTCGCGGGTCGGGAGGATGCTCCGGGTGTCTTCTTTTCCGAGGAGCTCCACGACCATCTTCTTCGTCTGCTCCCGGAGGATGATCTTGGCCTTCGGGTCGTTGTCGTCCTGCTTCTTCAGGTCCATCTCTTCGACGAGTGCCTTGTGGATCCGGCCCTTGAGCTCGGTCCACTGGTCCTTCTTCTTCGCGTCGTCGGCCCCGGGGTCGCCGGCCCGTGCGCCGTTCTGCGCGGCGCCGCTGTCCTGCGGCTTCGTGAGCTTCTCGAGCGTCTTCAGGACGTTCTTCTGGATGAGCTTCCGGACGCAGTCCGTGACGCTGGAGCCGAACGGCGACCCCTTCGCCCCGACGAGCACCGGCGTCGAGCGCGAGAGCGCGGCGATGCAGCTGGCGTCGTCCCGCGGGATCGCGTGGAAGACTGGCTTCCCAATCTGCTTTCCGATCACGTCAGGACTCACAGGATGGCCGTTCACGGCCTGGTTCACGAGGATCTGGATCATGTCCTTCGGGAAGAGCATGGTGACGAGGTCCGTATACATGCGCTTGCACTGGTTCACCGCGAGGAGATCCGGCGACGCGACGAGGAAGATCAGCGTGGAGAACTCCATCGCCTTGAGCGCGAGCGGCGTGAGCTCGCTCCCGGCGTCGATGACGGTCACCGGATAGATATTGACGATCGCCTTCAGCGCCTTCCCCACGCCCTCTTCGTTGATCTGGTTCGCGGCGATCGCTTCGGTCGGCATGCCGACGTAAGAGAAGCCGGCCTTGTGGTCGGCGGTGAAGAGCTGGATCGACCGCGGATCGAGGGCCCCGTTAAAGTCCGCGAGCTCCTTCAGGTGCTTCTTCGACTTGAGGCCCGTGATGATGTTCTGGTCGCCGCAGGACTTCTGGTCGAAGTCGAGGAGGAGCGTCTTCGCCCGGAGCTCGCCGGCGTAAGCGATCGCGAGGTTTGCCGCGACCTGCGACTTCCCTACCCCGCCCTTTCCGCCGATGATCGTGATGATGTTTCCGGGCATGCCTACTCTCTCCTCCGGAACTTCTTCCGGATCTCTTCGGTGCCCGCGGAGGCGGACTCGATAATCTCTGGGGTCACGAAGATCACGTACTGGCTCTTGTTCGTCGAGTAGCTCTTCGACCGGTAGAGGCGGAAGAGCGGCGTAGCCGGGACCTGGCCCGCGGTCGCCGTCTGCGGCGCCGGGTCGTTTCCGGTGTTATCGTAGTCGGTGGTGGACGTGTTCTGCACGATCCCGCCGATCGCCGCCGACTCCTTCGACTTGAGGATCACGTTGGTGTTGATCGAGTTCGACGTCGTCACCGGCGCCGCCGCCCCGGAGGGGACGGCGACCGAAACTGAGAGGACGATGCCGAGTTCGATCTTCTCCTGCTCGAGGACCTTCGGCTTCACGTTCAGGTCGAGGCCGATCTCGGCGTTCGCGGCCTTCGTGAAGTCGCCGGTTCCGAGGGCGAACGGGATCGTCGTCTTCTTCGTGATCTGGCCGCCGTTTTCGAACCCGTCGCGGACGATCACCATCCCGGACTGGATCGTCCGCGCGTAGCCGGCGCTCTTGGCCGCGTTGAGCTTCGGGAAGAGGTTCGATATCGTCGCACTCAGGGTGCCGTCGCGCTGCCGGGCCGTGATGTTCCCGTCGGCCGTCTGGCCGAAGCTGATCTGCGAGCTGTCCTCGCCCATGAGCGGCGCCCACTTGAAGGCGAAGACTTTGTTATAAGACTTCGAGAGCTCCACGAACTGCGACGTTACCTTCACCATCTTCGGGGCCGGCTGCGGCTCCTTCTTCTCGTTCACGGCGATGAAGTCGATGATGTCCTCGGTCTGCGGCGTTGCGTACCTGTTGCTGTTGGCCGAGAGGTTCACGATCTTCGGCGGGAGGTAGGCCTTCGCGATCGTTACCGCGAGCTCCTTCTTCTGCTTGTTGCTGACGACGCCCTCGAGCCAGAAGACCTTGTTCACGACGCGGACGGTGACGTCCTTCAGGTTGTTCGTCGCGAGCTCGTCGGTCATCTTTCGGGCGATCACTCGCTGCGTCTGCGGCGAGAGCTCGATGAGCGTCAGGACGTCCGGGTAACTCGCGAGGACCTGCGAGACGCGGCCGATATCGTCGGGGACGACGATCTCGCCGCCGACGAAGACCTTGCCGCCGCGGATCCCGATCTCGAGGCCCTCGACGTCGCCGATGAGTTCCCGGAGCTCGGAGACCGTGTTCGACTTGCCGGTCGCCGTGATGACCACCGTGTACTGGAGCCGGACATCGCCGACCGTGTCGCGGACGATGACGCTGGTCCGGCCGGGCTTCAGGCCCTTGAAGACAAGCTCCCGCTTCGCCGGGATCGCGATGATCCGGAGGAGGTTCTCGTTCCCGATGAAGACCTTCGTGCTGAACTCGAAATCGATTTTCTCGATCGCGTCGATTCCCATCGCGACCTCGAGCTCCTTCGTCGGCGTCGCGGCCGGCGCCGCCCCGGGCGCGGTCGCCGGGTCCTGGCCCAGCGCCAGGGTCGCGGAGAGCGCAAGGAAGATGAGGAGGAGTACCCTAGAAGCCACCGGCCTTGGTCCTTTTCGATTCCTTCGCCATCTGCTCGGCGAAGTAAGTCTTCGCCTCGGCCGCGTCCTCCCCGAGGACGTCGTAGAGCCGGGTGGCGCTGATCCGTTCGATCGTCTTGTCGTCGTTGTTCCGGAGCGAGAGGAAGATGCCATTCCCGGCAGAGACGAGGAAGACCATCTTCTGCACCTCGAACGGCGTGAGCTCGAGGGTCACGGTGTTGAAGTTCGTGTAGTTGTTGAGCTTAAGCTGGCGCATGTCGCTCTCGCCCTTGATGTTGATAAGTGGAACCGAGTTCGTGACGAAGAGGCCCGTCGAGAGGATGAGGACGTCCTGGAGGACCGTCTTAACCTTGAGCCGCT
>JBILTI010000065.1:0-7520 GCA_044371595.1 Bacteriovoracaceae bacterium | reverse complement strand
CGGGCGAAAGGTCCTGTGTCGCAGGCCAGGGGGAGCTAAAAAAAGTGAAGTTCGACCCACTCTTTGCCGTGAACCACACATGTGCCATACTCCGAGGGAACATCAATCGATTGATTAGAAAAACCTGGTGCACGACGAAGGATCCCCGGCGATTGAAGGACCACCTTGAGATCTTCATGTATTATTACAATGAAGTACTTCTCGCGCAAAAAACGTCACCAATCAGGTAAGGCAGTTAGGAACCCTATTCGATTTCGTCGTTTCCGGTGAACTTGTTCTCGCAGTCGATTAGACCCTCCATCCGGGCGAGGCTAACGATCATGCTGGAGATGATGTGTTCGAGGTTCTTCGATGAGGCCTCGGGCCAGTTGTGGATGAACAGGTCCTGCGGCTTCTCGTTCACGCAGTTCTTCTGGTACTGTGTTAACTTCTCCGCCGCCTCGAGCAGTCCGACCAGGCGATCGGGGCATTCGCACGAGGTGTTCCGGCCGATCTTCTTGAAGAGCTACTTCCCCTCGGCGGTGAGGAGCCTCTTCTCATCAATTATTCTCATTCCTAATCCTCTTAAGGGTGCAGATCATACGGAGCGTCGAACGGTGGCAGTGGTGCTCGTTTTTCTTGAACACCTTTACGACGTCGGGAAAAGCTGCCACCATCATACCATCCTGAAGCTCCCGTTTAACGACTCCAGGGCCCTAGGTAGGAAATGTCTTACTTTTGACGATGGTGCCGGGTTTCACGTCCCTGGTGTGGGACGGCGGTTTCCGGAGCTTTCCCTGGAGTTCGAGGAGCGTCTCCTCGAGGCGCGCGGGCTCCGGCGGCGGGCTGACCCAGGTGACCCCCTTCGCGTTCCTGAGACCGTACCCGATCGCGAAGATCGGGCGGCCGCGGTAGTGCTCGAGGACGGGGGAGCTCCGGCGGACGATCTCACCGTGGACGATGAGCGCCTCGTACATGTGGTTCAGCTTATTAAAGTGGCCGTCGTCCGGGAGCGCGAGGAAGATGAACTCGCTCTTTATGGGGGCAAGGAGGTCGAGGTAGAAGCGCTAGAGATTGACGACGAGAACGCGATTATTTAGCATGGACACCCCAGGTGATATGTTAAATCATCGCTCAACCCGGGGAAAGCTGCGCCTTAAATTCCTTAAAATTCTCCTCTTGTCTAAGATTATTTTTCCCTCCTGCAACTTCGTTAAATTGCGCTTAATATGAGGCATGCCAAATCTGTCCGAAACGTCCGAAAGCGACTCGCCGAAGGTCATCGCCGTCAAGCTCCCGTTCGACCTCGAGGAGAGGATCCTCGCGTTTCCCTTCCTCCACGCGTTGAGCGACCTCTACCCGAAGGCGGACCTCCACTTCATCACGCCGAAGACGGACGTTGAGGTGCTGAACCTCCTTCCGTTCAAGGCGTATTACCACCTCTTCGACGAAGATGAGATCCGCTCGGTCCTCGACGTCCATCCGTACACGGCGAATGCTAGCATTTACAACGTCGACCTCTTCGTGAACCTCACGAATTCCTTCCCCGACGCCTGCCTGGGCCTGGGCCTCCGGGCGAAGAAGCGGGTGGGATTCTCCGATAACTGGAAAACGCTGGTGCTGACGCACAAGACGAAGCGCCCGGTGGGTCACCACCTCGCCGAGGACTTCCTCGCCCTGTTTCCGCTCGTCACCGGGACCGCGCCGGACGCGCGGCTCCGGGTGACGTCGCGGCCCCTTGCCCGGACGGCGGAGCTCCCGTCGTCGCCGTACTACGCGGTGAACCTCGCGCCGCTCCGAGGCCCCGCGATCGAGAGCGAGTGGATCGAACTCCTCTCGCAGTTCGAGGGGCAGCGGATCGTCCTCTTCGCGAGCGAGGATCAGGTGCAGATGAAGCTCCTCATGGAGACCTTCCTTCCGCTCCTTCCGAAGACCAACGCCTACGAGTTCTTCACCTACAAAGACCAGATCGAACTCGGACGGATGCTCGCTTATGCGAGTGGCCTCATCACCTACCAGGGGGCCGGCGGCGCGCTCGGGGCCTACGTGGGGACCCGCGTCCTCGTCCTCTACGACCGCGGAGATCCGCAGCGGACGGGGCCCTTCAACTTCCTCTCGGACGTGGCGGTCCTCGCCGCAAACATCGGCGGCGTGGTAAACCCCGTATCCCCGAAGGCCGTGCTCCGGGAGCGTATCACCTTCAACATGAACGAGGTCTACGACCGGGCAGCGAAGCTCTTCAATCTCTGAAGCGGCGCTCGCGGGAGAAGATGAAGTTCGTGTTCCGGTTGTTGTCCCGTGAGACGACGAAGTAGCCGACGTTCGTGAAGACGAAGCAGGTGTTGGACTGCGGGAGATCCGGAACGATCGCGGTGCAGACCGGTTCGACCCGGATCACGACCTCGTCGTTCCGGCACAGGAGCTTCACGTTCGTGAGGAACGCGACGCCGGCGCGGACGCCCTCGGGGCTGAGCGTTTCCTTGCCATCGTACCACTCGTCCCGGGAGACGTGGTGGAGCCCGGAGAAGCGGTTAAACGGGAGCAGTTTATCGAGGCAGGTCATCTCCTGGGCGAAGGCCGAGACGGAGACGAAGAGCGCCAGGAGAGCGAAGCTTGTTTTCATGGTTGTCCCTTTTTCTATGATTAGATTGTAGCACAGGGACGAACGGCGGAAAGGGCGGAAGGATTGGGCGCCGCCGGTGATCGGCGGCGCCCCGCGTGATTACATAAAGGTCTCGAGGATCTGGTTAAGGGAGGTGAGCTTTTCCTGGAAGAGCTCGGCCTTGCTTCGCACCTCGGCCCGGACTTCTTCCGGCGCGTTCGCCATGAAGTTCTGGTTGCTTAGCTTGGCCTCGACCTTCCGGAGCTCGTTCTGCGTCTTCTCGATGTCCTTCTTGATCCGGTTCACCTGCTCGTTGATGTCGATGAGGCCCTCGAGCGGAATGAAGATCTCCGTGTGCGCCGTCGCGAACGACGCCGACTTCTTCGGTCGGTCATTCTGCTTGTTCCGGATCGTCCCGGACTTCACGTTCGCGAGGTCCTTCAGGAAGTGCCGGGACTCGTAGATGAACTTCGCGAGGCGCCGGTCGTCGGTGAAGAGGCGGACGTCGATCTCGTCCTTCGGTTTCAGGTTGACCGCGGAGCGGATGTTCCGGACGCCGGTGGTGACGTCGATGAACTTGTTCATGAGCTCGCGGACCTCGTCGTTCTCAAGGCCCCGGTCGAACTCGACGTACTCCTGGACCGCGAGGAGCGATCCGTCGGTCTCGAGGTACGACCAGATCTCCTCGGTGATGAACGGAACGACCGGGTGGAGGAGGGTCACGATCTTCTTGAAGCAGTAGCGGAGCATCGTCGCGCGGATGACCTTCGCGCGCTCGTCGGTGCCGTAGAGGATGTTCTTCGAGAGCTCGATGTACCAGCTGCAGAACTTGTCGTAGACGAAGGCGTAGATCTCCGAGGCTGCATCGTCGAAGCGGTAGACGTCGAGGGCGTCGTTCATCTTCTGCGCGACGTCGTTGAGCTCGGCGAGGATCCACTTGTCGTGGAGGTGCCACTCGGCCTTCACCGGGAGCTCGTCCTTGGCCTTGTCCAGGAACGGGTAGACGAAGCGGAACGCGTTCCAGAGCTTGTTCACGAAGTTCCGGTAGCCCTCGATCCGCTCGGGGTCGAGGTTCAGGTCCCGGTTGTAGCCGGAGCCCGCGGCGAGCGTGAAGCGCATCGCGTCCGCGCCGTACTGGGCGACCATGTCCAGGGGATCGATGCCGTTCCCGAGGGACTTGCTCATCTTCCGACCCTGCTTGTCGCGGACGATGGCGTGGATGTACGTGTGCTTAAACGGGGCCCTGCCGGTGACCTTCGTCCCCATCATCATCATCCGGGCGACCCAGAAGAAGATGATGTCGAAGCCGGTGATGAGCGTGGCGTTCGGATAGAACTTGTCGAAGCCCTTCGCCCGCATCGCATCCTCGTCGGGCCAGCCGAGCGTCGACAGGGGCCAGAGGCCCGAGGAGAACCAGGTATCGAGGACGTCCGGATCCTGGAAGATGTCCGTGTCGCGGCACTCGGGGCACTGGTCGGGAGCTTCCTCCGCGGCCCACTTGGCGTTACAGTGCCGGCAGTAGTACACCGGAATCTGGTGGCCCCACCAGAGCTGGCGCGAGATGCACCAGTCCTTCGGGTTCCGGAGCCAGGAGAAGTAGGTGTTCTCCCAGCCCTTCGGGAAGAACGTCATCTCGCCGTCCTCGACGGCGCGGACCGAGGCTTCGGACATCGCCGTCGTGTTCAGGAACCACTGCTTCGAAACCATCGGCTCGACGATCTCGTCGGAGCGCTGGCCGTGACCCACGGGGTGGAGGTGGTCCTTCTTCTCGACGAGGGCGCCGAGCTCGGTCAGGATCCGCTCGACTTCGGCGCGGGCGTCCTTGGGCTTGAGGCCCTCGATCTCCGGCGCGCTCCGGTTGAACGTTCCGTCCTTGTTCAGGATGTTGATGATCGGGAGGTTGTTGCGCTTTCCGATCTCGAAGTCGTTGAAGTCGTGGCCCGGGGTCACCTTCAGACAGCCGGTGCCCTTTTCGACGTCGACGTGCTCGTCGCCGATGATCGGCACCTCGCGGTTACAGATCGGCACGATCGCCGTCATCCCGATCAGGTCCTTGAAGCGCTCGTCGTTCGGGTTCACGGCCAAGGCCGTGTCGGCGAACATCGTCTCCGGGCGGGTGGTGGCGATGATCATCTCGCGGTTGGGATCTTCCTTCACCTTGTACCGGACGAAGAAGAAGTGGCCCTTCACGTCCTTGTGCTCCACCTCCGCGTCGGAGATCGCCGACTGGAGGACCGGGTCCCAGTTCACGATGTAGTCGGACTGGTAGATGAGGCCCTCGTTGAAGAGCATGACGAAGAACTTCTTCACGGCCTTGTTCGGGATCTCGTCGAGGGTGAACGTGGAGTAGTCCCAGTCGCAGGAGACGCCCATCTTCTTCTGCTGGTTCACGATCTCCGAGCCGTACTGCTCCTTCCACTCCCAGACGCGGCGGAGGAACTCGTCGCGGCCCAGGTCGTGGCGCGTCTTCTTTTCCTGCTTCCAGATCAGCTTCTCGACGACCGCCTGGGTGGAGATCCCCGCGTGGTCCGTGCCGGGGATCCAGAGGGTCTCGAAGCCCTTCATCCGCTTGTAGCGGACGAGCGCGTCCTGGGTCGTGGCGTCGAGCGCGTGCCCCATGTGGAGCTTCCCGGTCACGTTCGGCGGCGGCATGAGGACGGTGAACGTTTCCTTCTTCTTCCCCGCGCGGGGCTTGAAGCACTGGTCCGCGAGCCAGCGCTCGTACCACTTGTCTTCGGCGGCCTTCGGGTCAAAGGTCTTGGGGAGGTTATTTTCGATTTCCATTAGCGTGTTCCTTCCGTGAGGTCCTGGAGAGTGACGGTTGTCTCGGTCCGCGTCGCCACGTCCCGGAGCTTGAGCTCGGTCTCGGTGACGAAGACGAGGTACTTGATGTTCTTCTTGTCGGAGTAGTTAAAGATCTTCTTCGGCTTCGCGTCGCCGAAGAAGAGCTCCACCCGGTGGCCCCGCGCCCGGAGCCGGGCCGCGATCTCCGCGGCGGTCCGTTCGCCCTCGGGAACGAAGGCGGCGACGAGGTAGTCGAGCTCGGGCTTGGCAAAGTCCGGCAGGAGCCCATGGGTCGTGAGGAAGTCCGTGAGGGGAACCTCGCCGAGGCCCAGGCCCACGCCCTCGAGGGCCGGCTCGTCGAAGATCTGGAGGAGGTTCGCGTAGGCGCCGCCGCCGGCGATCGCCCGGCGGTTCTCCGGGTGCTTATCGAAGATCTCGAAGACCAGGCCTGTGTAATAGTCGAGGCCCCGAACGATCGACGGGTCGAAGCGGACGAACTCCGCGAGGCCCGCCTCGTCGATCTTCTCGAAGAACCGGTAGAGCGGGGCCACGTGGCTCGAAACCGAGACCGGCGCCGCGGACTTGAAGTGGTGGAGGTCGGAGACGGACACGTCGGAGAAGACCTCGTCGACGAAGCGCTTGATGTCCGCGACCGAGCGGAGGTTGACGAAGGCCTCGAAGATCTTCGCCTTCCCCTCGTCGCCGGTGAGGACCCGGACCTCGGCCGCGAACTTCTCCGGGGCCATCTTGTTCTTCGCGTCCACGAGCTTGTAGAGCTTCTTCGTGGGCGCAGGCTCGAGGCCGATGAGGCCCTCGAAGACGAAGTCCACGAAGCGCCGGTCGTTCACGAGAATCTCGAACTGCGCGCTCGTCGCGCCGAAGCTCGTCATCAGCGCAGCGGCGAGCTGGAGGATTTCGACCTCGCCGTGCACGCCGCCGCCGAAGACGTCGGCGTTATACTGCCAGAACTCGCGCAGGCGCCCCCGCTGTGGTTTCTCGTAGCGCATGAGGTTCGGGATCGCGTACCAGCGGATCGGCTTCGCCACCTCCCGGTGGATCTGCGCTACCATCCGGGCGACGGTCGGGGTCATCTCGGGGCGGATCGCGACCTCGCGGTCGCCGCGGTCGGTGAACGCGTAGATCTGGTCGTTGATGAGCTCCTCCCCGGACTTCGCGCGGTAGAGGTCAACCTCCTCGAGGATAGGGCCGTCGTAGGGTTCATAGGCGAAGCGCTCGGAAACCTCCGCCATCTTCCGGAAGATGTAGTTCCGGGTCCGCATGTCTTTCGGAAAAAAGTCCCGCGTTCCACGGTAAGGGGATTTCGAGAGGGCCATACTTGTCCTTTTTGGAGGGTCCGAGGCACGGGTATTATACACGTTCCGCGCCGTTGGGACAGAGTGTTATGGTGCCTTCTTCTCTAACTCTTTTGATACCTCGTCGGAAAGGGGACTGAGGTCATCGGGGGCGACGTTCTGGACGCCCTTGGACGCTTCGGTCTTTTCCTTCGCCGCCTCCTCCGAGAGCGTGAGGGGAGCGGCGTCCGTCCGGATCCGCTTGATGTCCTCCGGGTGTAGGTCGACGAGCTTCGCGGGAATGTTAAAGATCGTGAGCGGGGAGTCCCCGGCCGCGGTCGCGGCGAAGCGCTTGAAGAGGAGCGAGCGTTGGTTGAGCCGCTCGAGGACCACCCAGGAGACCCGCGCGGTGAAGCCGTTGAAGTCGGCCGCGCTCAGGGCGTCCATCTTGTCGATCCACGGCAGGAGGTAGGTAAGGTAGCGGGAGAACCGGAGCGCTTCGGCCCGCTTCGCGCCGTCGAAGCTGCCGGCGTTGAAGCTCCGGGCCCCGAGGAGGCCCAGGGCCTCGCGGTGCTTGAGCTCGGCGATGATCGACCGGTAGATCCACTGGGAAAACGGCGTGAGGAGGCCCTGCTTCCGCTGGAGGTCTTCCTCGAGCCGGCGGATCAGGAGGTTCGTGACGTCGAAGCTCCGGACCTTGGAATGCTTGTGCTCGAGGACGTTCTTGATCACCTCCGACTTCATCAGCAGGAAGATGTGCTCCCGCCGGAGGCTCCCGAGGTTCTCGTTCAGCGCCTTGCAGATCCCGACGAACTTCAGCTGGTCGGCCGGGGCCTTGAGGTGGATCTTCATCGACTCGAAGA
>JBILTI010000064.1:0-7535 GCA_044371595.1 Bacteriovoracaceae bacterium | reverse complement strand
CATGGCGTCTATCAGTTCGGTACGTGGGGCCCGTGCTGGGTAAACTTCCGCGCCTTCCCGGTCGTACAGTGGGGGAATGAGTTTCAAACCCTCTGGCTTCGGATCTTCGGTGCAGGCCACTTAATAAATATCTCCGTCGATCCAGCGGTTCAGCGAGAAAGCATCCCGCTTTTTAGAAATTATAACTACAACCGAACCTTCGATTTCCGCGTGCCGAATCCGATGACTAAGCTCACGGGAACCTTTGATAACGGTGTGTTTGATATCCGCGTTCCGGATCTCCTCGATTTTTACTTAAAGAACATTCGCTCTTGGGGTGGAGTGACGGTATCGATCCTGGCCATCCGCGAGGATGTGATAAGTCAGGAGATCGTGAGAAAATTTTCTAATGTGTTCCGCTACACGATCCAGGTTTTTTCCCCGCTCATATTGGATTTCCACAAATCAGGACTTCCGAGTACCTTAAGTTTTCACGAATCGAAAGTTTCAATGAACTTCGTAGATGAGAAAACTTTCATGCGCTCCGGGTGGGTTGCGGGCGCCGAAGCTGCATTCCTTGTCAAGTCAAAGCTCTCAAATGGTACGGTCGTTCAGAAGAAAGATCTGTTTGCGGAAGGAGAAATTTGTCAAGGCCGTGCTTCTGTAAATGGCTTTGACGCTCTTTCCTGCCTCGATGAAAACGCCGATGGAGTTGTTGATGCCAACGACCAAGGATTTACCAAACTTCATGCCTTCTTTGACTTTAATGCCAATGGAGTTGTAGATGAAGGAGAATCTAGGCCCCTCCGTGATTTAGGGTTAGAGAAGCTCTCGACTCGCTTTGGAACGATTCCTGAATCTGAGGGCATTCGCCAGGGGAACGATCTTCGCTACATTGCACCGGCGTTTGGAAAAAACCAAACAGCTGTTGCTAAAATCATCGACATCTATTTTGGAGTTGAACAGTAAGGAGCCCTTTCGCACTTTAAGATCTTCAGCTTGCGCCGTGCTAAACAAAGACTGAGACGTTCAGTTTTATGCCTACTTTGATAGGTCTCTCTACCTGTAGACCTCGTGAGGTCAGAAGGTCGGTCAACTCCGAGGGACGTATCCCCGATCCCTGTTTCACTACGGTCGTCACGTAGATCCCAGGCATGCGGCACGGGGAGACTTCGTCGATGATCTCGAGCTCCTTCTCCGTAAGCTTCAGCATTCCGCTCGAGACATCGACGATCATCGGCCGGATGTCTTTATCGAGTAGCTTCTCCTCTTTCTTAGAGTACGACTTGATGATGATCTGCTCTTGCCCCTTAAGTTCCCCAACCACGGATTCAATCAAAGCCGAGGAGCGAACCGGAACGAAGTAGGTGAAGGCCTTCGCCGCGTCCTGAATCGACGGCGTCTTGCTCGTGATAACGGTGATCCCCTTGAAGATGATCCCGGGCTCCGAGTGTGATTGAAGTCGATGCATAACATCGTCGAAGTCCGTCCAGACCGCAGGAACTCGGACGTCAAAGTATTCGGTGAGCGAACTGATCCCGAGTGTCAGCGCAGGACCGAAAGAAAGAAGCGGTCGGATGTTGTACCCCTCCGAGTGCAGCGTCTCAAGGCCTGAGCGCTTAAAGATCCGCATCATCACCTTCTGCAGGTCGAGATGTGATATGAACGTGATGGGTCCGATCTTCGAGAACTCGATCCGGTACCGGTGGCCGACGTCCTGGTTGCGCTTATCGCGCAGTTCTATGATGTCCCTCTTGAGCTTCTCCGGCTGCACGTACGGTTTATCTTCAATCGCGTTCATCCCCTTCAGGAAATCCCGGCGCTCCTCCACCATACCCTTAAGATCGCAGGCGACGCCGCAGTGGTAGCAAACAAGCTTCTTCTTGTCGATGTCGAAGGTCTTCTCGAGGGATTCAAGGTTCGAGTGGTGGACGATCATCCCGTAGACCTTTCCACACGGCGGAGAAAGCCGGTTGTGGATCGCCTTCTTCCACTCGATCTCGAGAAAGCGCTCCGTGAGGCCCACATCAATGTGGTCCCAGGCAAGCTTGCCGTTCATCGGGATCGTGCCGAGGAAGATCTGCGTATCGAGGGCCGACTCTTCGACGCACTTGACCCAGAGATTATAGTCGAAGGTCTCGTCCCAGCCGTCGAAACGCGCGCCGCCCTTCCAGGCATTGTAGATGATGTTCGCGATACGCCGGTCGCCGCGGGCGACGATGCCCTCGAGCGCAGAGATCTTCGAAAAGTGCTTACGGAAGTTCAGCCGGTGCTTCTCCGCGTGATCCTTCAGGAGATTCTGCTTCCGCTCGATCTCCGGCAAGGTGATCATGTTCGCCCATTGGAACGGTGTGTGGGGCTTCGGCACAAACGAGGAAACGGAAACCGTCACCGTTGGGTTTCGGACACCACAATCCAGCGCCTTCTTCCGCGCCTTACCGGCGGTCTCCATGATCGCAATTACGTCCTCGTCTTCCTCGGTCGGAAGGCCGATCATGAAGTAGAGCTTCATCTTCGACCAGCCCCGGGAAAAAACATTCTCGGCGGTCTTGAGGAGGTCCTCTTCGGATATGTTCTTGTTGATCACGTCGCGCATCCGCTGCGAGCCGGCTTCAGGGGCGAACGTTAGCGAGCTGTTTTTCACCTCCGCAAGCTTGTCGAGGATCTTCTCGTCAAGGCCATAGGCCCGTAGAGACGAGATCCCGAGCGTCGCGTTCTCCTTCTGGAGCTTGTCGAGGAGCTCGATCACGAGCGGAGTTACGGCCGAGTAGTCGGCGGTGGAAAGGCACGTGAGCGACGCCTCGTCGAAGCCACCGTTCTTAAGACCGTCCATCATCATCTGGACAACATTCTCCGGATTCCGCTCGCGAACGGGCCGGTAGATCATTCCGGCCTGGCAGAAGCGGCAGCCCTCGGTGCAGCCACGGGCGAGCTCGACCGAGAACCGGTCGAAGATCGCCGTCATGTGGGGGATCGGCGACTTCGTCGGGAACGGGTAATTCGCGAGGTTATCCACGAAGTAGCGCTGGACCCGGTCCGGGATCACGCCGGCAAACTCTGGCTTGGGGCCTGAGACAACTTCCATTTGGGTCATCGGGTCGATCGCCGTGTCGTAGAACTTCGGGACGTAGATCCCTTTCCACTTCGCGAGTTCGAAAAGGATTGCGTCGCGGGTCAGCCCCTGCGCGCGGGCCTCGCCGACGAAGTGGGCGATCCGGGCGAAGAGCTTCTCACCGTCGCCGATGACGACGAAGTCCATGAATGGCGCAAGCGGCTCCGGGTGCGTAGCGCACGGGCCGCCGCAGATAACAAACGGCTCTTCTTCTTGGCGGTCCGCGCTCCAAAGAGAGACGCCACCGAGGTCGAGCATGTTAAGAATATTCGTATAGCTCATCTCGTACTGGAGCGAGAAGCCAACGATGTGGAATTCCTTCAGCGGTTTAAAGTTTTCGAGAGAAACGAGCTTCAGGCCTCGGGCGCGGATCTCCTTCTCCATATCCACCCAGGGCGCGAAGACGCGCTCGGCGAGCATCCCCGGGTGCTGGTTGATCTCGTCGTAGAGGATCTTCATCCCGAGGTGGCTCATCCCGATCTCGTACGTATCTGGGAAGCACAGGGCGACGCGCGAGAGCGTCTCGTCCCAGTTCTTCCGGGTTAGGAAGTGCTCGCCGCCGATGTAGCGGGCGGGTTTTTCAACCTTTTCGAGGAATGAAGCGTACGGATTGTGAGATGCCACAAGAACTCCTGAGGATTGTTTGTTTCACTCGCACGACGGGAGCGGAAGGATTCGAACCTTCTTTGAGGATGAGCTTATTTAGCAGAACTCCAGATTATTGGAAAGCCTTAAATGCCAATGGTTCTAGCTCCGGGGCAACGTTTGAAGTTCTCGACGAACGGCGATAAGAGATTGTAACTATCCTCCAGGGTTGAGGCCGGGCCATGGTCCTGGGGAATATCCCTGAACGATTCGAGCGACGGAAGGAGCTTTCGACGCTCCGAGTCCCGGACGGCGTACATGTGCAGGCAGAGGTCGCGTAGGACCATGTTCAGCGGGGGCATAGGCGCATTGAACACAACTAAGAAACTTTCGATGAGTACGATCGTCATCTGTCTTAGCACTTTTCTCTCAGCTGGACGAGACCTGCGCGCAGCGCCTCGTGACCCGATTTCCGCTCTGGCAAAGCTCTCCCCCGACGGGTGGACGATCGATGGAAACTTTACGCTCTATAATCCAGTTGACAGGGAGGCGACCCAGCGGCGGTCTTCCTCTTCGCGGACCCCATCCAAAGAACGGTCAACGGCGTAGGTGCTGAGGTCGAGAATGAAACTATTGTTCCGGACACCAATACCTCCCGCCCCCCATCCGTCGCCGTAACCGCCTCGCAGGAAGATGCGACGATTGAGATCCCATTCGACACCCGCTGCAAGCCTCCGGCGGTAGCTCGTCTCATAGGAATCGCTGACGTCCTTGATGTTGGCCTCGAGGTGGATGCGGGACCGCTTCCCAACCTGAGGGGTAAGCGAGAAGCCGAGGTCGACGGTTTGCTTGATCCGCCCAGGCGCCCCGCCGGCACTCGCCCCTTCGAAGTCGTTGTTCGTCGCGTTCCGGAGGACCACAGAGAACGTAGGAATCATCGCGATCGGAAGCGTAAGTTTCGCAGAGGTTGTGAGCTGGAGGCCCTTCCCTTTACGGTAGTCGTTGCCGTTGATCACCGTCGGGTCCGATGGCGTGAAGGACTTGTACAAATCCCGCCGGGAGAGGTAAACCGCAGTCGCACCGAGCTTAAACACCCCACCGAAGAGCGATGCCGAGAGGGACATCACGGGCCCCTGGTCCTGACGTTCGGCGACCTCGAAGTTATTCGCGACGTCATCGTTGATGATCGCGCGGTTCCGCTGCGAGAACATGTACCCGAGGGTCAGGCCCCGCACCGTGATATTCGGGAAGATGTTAAATCGCGAGTGCGCGAGCGTCCCCTGGTTGTCCGCGAGCTTCGACCGGAAGTCCTGCATGTCGAAAGAGTCGATCCAGTTCCTCGGAATCTCGTACGCCGGACCGTTGCCGATCACGTCGAGGAGACCACTACTCGTCTCGAAGTGCGCGTTGAAGAGGTGGAACTGCGGCTTCCGGACCGTGCCGAGGCCCGCGGGATTATAGAAGGCCGCCCAGGAATCGTCTGCCTTGTTGATGTACGCGTTGCCCATCGCTAGCGCACGGGCCGAAGTTACGAACTCCGGGAAGGCATGGTCCTCGAAGTCGAGCTTGGCCACAGCGATTGCCGGGGACACCACGAGGAGAAGGGCAAGGGTATGAGGTGTTTTGGGGAACTGTCTCACTATCTTATTTTACTGAGGCCAGGGACTCGCATCAAGGCCGGTTAATTTTTCCGGGGCCTTATCGCATCCAATGGAAATTACTGCCGCCTCTCCCACTGCGCTACCTTAAGTCCTTTAACTTCTGAGACTATAAAGACGAAAAGGAAGATATGAGGGTTTTCTTGGCCCTATTTATTCTTCTTCTGATCGTCGGCTGCCAGGTTTCCGATGGCGAGGGAGTAATCGCCCCACCGGGCGCAAAGTCCGATTTCTCCGTTTCTACGACCCCGAACCGGGTATTCAAGAGCGGAGAAAACGTCGACTTCCGCGTTTCTCACGCCCGACCGATCACAGTCACCGGTTCACCGGGCCTCATACTCAACCTCAGCGGGATCTCCAGAACGGCGAGCTACGTCTCTGGGTCTGGAACAACGACCATCCTCTTCCGCTACGTCGTCGCTGCCGGTGACCTAGACCTCGATGGTCTCGCCGTCGATCCCGTCATCGACCTCCGCGGCGGGACGATGACTTGCCTCCGAAGCGACGGCGGCGCCGTACCCTGCGAAACGCGCCTTTCTCCGCTGAACCTTCGGAGCGTCCGCATTGACGCGGACGAACCGACGATTGTGACGGTTACCGCGCCTCCCCCCGGGACATATTTTTTTCCTCAGGCACTCCTCTTCCAGGTCAAGTACAGCGAGTCCGTCTACGTCTCCCGGAACCCGCGGCTTCCGGTAAACATCGGCGGCGTCACGCGCTTTGCGAACTACCTTTCTGGCTCCGGCACCGACACTCTGAATTTCACGTACGCCATCACCGTCGCCGATGAGGACGGTGACGGGATAGCGATGCCGGGTACCGTTGACCTTAACGGCGGCGCGATCCGCGACGCCTCCCACCCGGCACCTGTGACCTTCGCCACGCCGAATACGTCCGGCGTTCTCATCTCCGGCGCACCCATCGTAAGCTTCGTCACGGGCCCTACGGCCGGAACCTACACCGCCGGCCAGGAACTAAACTTCCGCCTGAACTTCAGCAAGGCCGTGACCGTCTCCGGAACCCCGCGGCTGATCCTCGACGTCGGCGGAACGACCCAGTACGCGACATACCTCTCCGGCTCCGGTGCGAACGTCCTTGAGTTCCGCTACACCGTCGCCGGCGCTGTGGAGGACGACGACGGCGTCGGTCTCCACAGCGCGATCGACTTCACCACCGGGACCATCGCCGACGGAGGCGGACTCACGGCGCTTCCGCTCTTCCAGCTTCCAAATCTGCAAGCGGTGAAGGTTCGGGGCAACGGTTCCGGGGCGATCGTCTCAGTGACCGGGCCTTCATTACCGCCGCCGACAGGATACAAGTCCGGCGACAGCGTAGACTTCACCGTGAACTTCAGTGGCCCGGCGATCGCCTCCGCGGGCCCCTCACGACTGTCAATACTCGTAGGTGGGAACTCTCGCTTTGGCACCTATGTAGCCGGCTCCGGAACCCCAAACCTCACCTACCGCTACACGGTTGTTGAAGGGGAGCAGGACCTCGACGGAGTGACCGTCTCGAGTCCACTTGAACTCAACGGTGGAACCATCACCGTCGGCGGAATGACGCCCGATCTCGCTTTTCCTATTCCAAACACCAGCGCCGTAAAAGTCGACGCTCGCGGCCCCGTCCTCACGGCGAACACGCTCCCCGCGGCGGCGACCTACCTCCCGGGCCAGTCCCTCGATTTCGACGTGACTTTCGACGAACCCGTGGCCGTAACCGGAGATCCCAAGCTCGTCCTCGACGTAGGCGGAGCGACTCGCTCAGCGGTCCTCATTTCGGGGGGGGGAACGAAGACTCTCCGATTCTCCTATCAGGTCGGAGCTACCGACGAGGACCTCGACGGCATCGGCCTAGCACCGGGGATCGATCTTGCCGGGGGAACGCTAACCGACGGGAACGGAAACGCCGCGGGCCTCGTGCTCGCGACCACAGCTACCAGCGAAGTCCGCGTCGCGGCGCCGACGCCGACGATCACCGGCGTGACGCTACCGCCTCCAGGAAAGTACGAGACAGGTGAGGCAGTCACTGTCGCGGCCGTCTTTTCCGAGCCGGTGATCGTCACCGGAGTCCCGCGAGTCGAGCTTACCCTAGAGAGTCGCGCCGTGTTCGCCGACTACGTATCCGGCGGCGGCACGAATACGCTCCTCTTCAGCTACACCGTCGCCGACGGCGACTTTGATACGAACGGCCCCGGGGTCGCG
>JBILTI010000063.1:0-7541 GCA_044371595.1 Bacteriovoracaceae bacterium | reverse complement strand
CTCCCGGACCTTCGGGTTCCGCGCGAGGTCCACGACGGAGCAGTCCGACGGGAGGCCCAGCTCCTCGAGCCGGTCGAGGAAGCGCTCCTTCTCGATGCCGACGAGGGCCGTGAGGTAGTTCCGCCGGTCGCCGACGACGACGAGGTGAGAGATATGCGGTTTGGTCTTCGCGATATTTTCGATCTTCTGCGGGGCCACGTTCTTCCCGCCGCTGGTGATGATGATGTCCTTCTTCCGGTCCGTGATGCGAAGGTAACCGTCGGGGGTGAACTCCCCGATGTCGCCGGAGTGGAACCAGCCGCCCTGGAGCGCGTCGCGGGTCGCGTCCGGGTTCTTATAGTACTCCTTGAACATCGCCTCGGTCCGGATCAGGATCTCCCCGTCCGCGCCGAACGAGAACTGCACGTCCCCCATAGGCCTTCCGACGGTCCCCGGCACCTGCTTCGAGAGCGGATTCAGGCAGCACGGGGCGATCGTCTCCGTTAGCCCGTAGCCCTCGAGGATCGTGAGGTTCGCGTAGCGAAGGAACTTGATGATCTCCACCGCCAGCGGCGCTCCGCCGGAGACGAAGTAGCGGATCTTTCCGCCGAAGCGGTTGTAGATCTTCGAGAAGACGAGGCGAGTCGCGAGGTTGTACTCGACGATCTCCGTGGCACTCGGCGAGAGGTCCTTGTCGATCTTCGCGAAGTAGCGCTCGGCCACGCCCACGGCCCACTTGAACGCCTGCTTTTCGACCACCGAACCGGCGGCGATCTGCTCCCGGACCTTCGCGTAGATCTTCTCGAAGATCCGCGGCACGGCGATCATCACGGTGGGTTTGACGACGGCGAGGTTGTCGACGAGCTTCTCCATCGACTCGGCGTAGACGGCCTGCCAGCCGAAGACCAGCGGCAGGAGCGAGTCGCAGCGGCCGAGGACGTGCGAGAGGGGAAGGAAAACGAGCGTCCGGTCGTTGGCGTTGAAGGCGGTCTTGATCGTCGCTTCGACGTTCAGGAGCATCGTCGCGAGCGCGTGTTGCGTGACGACCGCGCCCTTCGGCTCGCCCGTGGTGCCGGAGGTGTAGATGATGCTCGCGAGCTCCTCCGGCTGCTGGTGGTTTACGCAGTTCTCGAGGATATCGGGGTGCGACTTCAGTTCGTCTTTCCCGAGCCGGAGGAGCTCACGGTAGGAGAAGTACGGGTACTGGTTTCGGATCTTCCTCATGGTCTCCTCGGAGAGCTCGGCGATCGAGACGACGGTCTTGAGATTCTTCCAGTTGCCGAGGACCGGAAGGATCTTTTCGAGCTGCTTCTCGTTCTCGACGATCAGAAGGTTCGCGTCCGAGTGCTGGAAGATGTAGTCCACTTCGCCGGCCGTGTAGCTCGGATAGACCGGGACGAGGCAGCAGCGGGAGAGCATGACGCCCATGTCGAGGAGGTGCCACTCCTTGCAGGTCTGGGCGAGGATCGCGACCTTGTCGCCGACGGCGCCGCCGATTTTGTTGAGGGCTGCGACGATGACTTCGATCGTATTCTTGTACTCGAGGAAGGTGAGGTTTTTGACCTCGTTGTTTTCGATCCAGCCGATGGCGTAGCGATCCGGGGTTTTCTGAACTCTCTGCTTGAGTAGTCTTCCAATGGTCTTGGGTCCCTGCAGCATGGAACGTCCTTTTTTTTAGCGACGTATTATCGCTTCATGAAAATCAGAAAGTTAGTTTACGCGAAGATTGGTCCGATGATTGCCCTATCGGCAGGCATGAAGACAGTCATTATACTTTCTAAATGCCTTCGAGTCACGAAAATCAACGCCTTCGAGAGCTGCTACGAGTTCCACTTCCGCGGCGTCTGCGCCGGGGAGACGCTTCGAAAGGTGCTCCTGCGGGGCCGCGAGGACTTCGAGATCCGGCCGGGCGCCGAGTATCTGTTGTACGTTCAGCTGGTGTCGATCGAGGGGGGAACGCTGCGGGGGACGATCCTGAAGCTTCGCCCGCTCGCGGACTACTGGGACCGGCGCTAGTCGGGGACGCCTAGTCGACGTTGATTGCGACGTGGTCGCCGATCATAAACTGATTCAGCTCGAGGATCGGGGTGTCCTCTTTTTCGTAGGAGTTGACCATCGCGATCGCCGCGTCCGGCGCGGCGTGGACGACCTTGAGCTCTCCGATCTTCACCCGGTAGTTCACCCGCTTCTTGTTGTCGTAGGGATTCTGCACGGAGATGATCCGGAAGACGTCGAGGATACTGTCCTTTTTTACGCCCTGGGCTGCCCCGAGGTTCACGTAGTAGTTCTTCCGGATGACTTCGTTCTCGAACCCCATGGGAAGGTCCTGGGCGAGACTGAAGATGACGTAGGAGCGCGCCGACGTGTCGAGGGAGAACAGGAAGAGCAGGAAAAGGGTAAGGGCCTTCATCGGATCCTCGCATAGTATATCCGATCAGCTTATCGTCGGCCCCGGGCAGAAGTTAACGGGGGGGCCGTACCCGAGTCACCCGGTCTCCTATTAGCTACTTTCCGACCACCCGGAGGTATTTGACGTTGTTATAGATGATGTCCGAATAGCGGAAGTTCTTCAAGTAGTCGTGGTAGAGGATGTAGTTCCGCGAGTAGTACTGCATTGCCCACGGGAGGTCCCGGTTCACGATGTCTTCGAGCTTCCGCATGAGTTCGAACTTCCGGTCGCCGTCCTCGAGTTCCCGGAGCTCGTTAAACATCCGATCGTACTCGGGATTCGTATATTGCGAGGAGTTCGGCCCCGGCGGAAGGTTGGCCGCGGTCAGGAGCTGGAGGACGTTCTCCGAGTCCGGATAATCGAGCACCCAGCCGCCCTGCCAGAACTGTAGGTCCCCGTTCCGCGACTTCTCGAGGAAGGCCGGAAACGTGTTGAGCCGGACCTCGACATCGACGCCGAGGTTCCGGAGCTCCTGCTGGACGAACTCGCCCATCTGGCGCTTGCGGGTGTCGGCGCCCCGGACGTCGTAGACGAGCTTCGGAAGCCCTTTCCCGTCGGGGAAGCCGGCCTTCCTCAGGTACTCTTTGGCGAGGGCGAGGTCGTACTTGTACGGAAGGTCCGCCGAGGGAGAGTAGCCGGCGATCCCCGGCGGGTAGATCGAGTTCGCCTTCTGGGCGATGTTATGGGTGAAGAGCTCGATGTACTTGTCGATGTTCACGCCGTGGGCGATGGCCTTCCGGAGGTTCAGGTTCTTGCCGAGGAGCGGGTCCTTCATGTTGAACGAGATCCACCAGTAGATTAGCGTCGGCGAGGCCTGGAGGTTGATGTTTTCCTTCGTGATCTCGGGCTTGAGGTTCCCCTCGGCGGTGAGCGCCAGGGGGTACTGGTCTTTCATGAGGTTCACGAGGTCGATCTTCCGGGCCATGAAGTTCAGCCATTCGGTCTGGGTCTCTTCGATCACCGCGAACCGGACGTGCTTCACGAACGGGAGCTTCGCTCCGGCGTCCTTGAGGAGGCCCTTCTCGTGGGCGAACCGGTCGCCTTGCGAGGGGTAGACGCTCGACGCGTAGGCGTCGTTCTTCACGAGGAGCACTTCCTGCGACGGGTTGTAGCGGGTGATGACGTAGGGGCCCGTGCCGACGAACCTGTCCCGGAGGTCGTTCTGCGCGCGGCGGATCGCCTCCTCGGGGACCGGAGAGGTGAAGCTCATCCCCATCGCCCAGAGGAGCTGCGGATAGGGCCTCACGAGTTCGATCACGAGGGTCTGGTCGTCGGGCGCGGAGACGCCGCTGATCGGTTCCCCGAAGAACTTCTCGAGGTCCGTGCCGACGCGGTCGCGCCAGTCGTTGACGCCCTTGATCTTCTGGTCCACGAGCCAGAACCCCTGCGAACGCGTCCCCTGGAACGCGAGGCGCTTGATCTGGTTCACGAAGTCCTGCGCCTTGACCTCCCGGCCCTTCGGAAGGAGCTCCGAAGCGTGGTATCGGATCCCCTTTTTGATCTTGAACGTATACTTTAACCGGTTCGTCGACACCGCTGGAAACCCCTCGGCGAGGAGCGGGCGGAGCGCGTACGGCCGCTTCAGGTACTCGATCTCGTAGAGCGTTTCGTAGACCTGCATGAGCGGCTGGTAGCAGATCGTGTCGTAGCAGTTGGCCGGGTCGAGGGTCGAGATGTCGCCGCTCAGCGAGATGTCGATGCGGTCCGAGTTCTGGCCCTTCCGGGTACAGGCCGCGAAGACAAGGACTAGGACCAGAAGCGCGGACTTCATGCCAGCGCCCGTTCGAGGGCCTTGAGGAGGTCCTCGGTCCGTGCGGCGTCGCCGGAGCCCTGTGCGTTGTCCGGCTTTCCTCCGCCGCGGCCCTGGACCATCGGCATGACCTGCTTCAGGACGGCGGCGCAGTCCACGGCCGCGTTGGCGCGGTTCGTTTTAAGGATGAAGGAAACCTTGTCGCCGTCGACGGCGTAGAGGAAGAGGATTCCCTTGGGAAACTTGTCGACGAAGATGTCACCGAGCTTCCGCATGTTACCCGGATCGGAGCTCGGGGCCTTCGCCACGGTCAGCGTGAGGCCCCCCTTGGCGGGCCGCTGGTCGGTGAAGAGGTTCTGCGATTCGAAGGCCTGGAGCTTGTCGTTCAGGGTCTCGAGCTGCTTCGCCTTCTCGCGGGCGTCGGCCTGGAGGGCGCTGATCTTCTCGAGGACGCGCTCGTCCTTGGCGGCGAAGAGCTTCTCGACGTCGCCGAGGATCTTCGAGCGGTGGAGGAGGTAGTCGATCGCGGTCGTCGACGTGATCGCCTCGATCCGGCGGACGCCGGAGGCGAGGGACGTTTCGACGAGGATCTTGAAGAGGCCGATCTCGCCGGTGTTCCCGACGTGGGTTCCGCCGCAGAGTTCGCAGGAGAAGTCGCCCATCGTGAGGACCCGGACGCGGTCGCCGTACTTCTCCCCGAAGAGCGCCATCGCCCCCTTCTTCGTCGCCTCGTCCTTCGTCATGTGCGCGGCGTGGACCGGGAGCGCGGTGGCTACGGCGGAGTTAACGAGCTCCTCGACCTTCGCGAGCTCCTCGGGCTTCAGCGCCTCGGAGTGGGTGAAATCGAACCGGAGCCGGTCCGGACCCACGGCGGAGCCGGCCTGCTTGACGTGGGGGCCGAGGACCTTGATCAGGGCACTCTGGAGGAGGTGCGTCGCCGAGTGGTTGCGCTTCGTAAGCTCGCGCTCCTCGTGGTTGACCCGAAGAGTGTAGGAGTCGCCGACCGTGAGGGCGTCGGCGTCCGGCGAGGCGTGAACGTGGAGTCCATCGACGGGCTTCAGCGTGTCGGTTACCGTGGCGAGCTTCCCCTCGGCCGAGTGGATCTCGCCCTTGTCGCCGACCTGGCCCCCGCCTTCGCCGTAGAACGGCGTCTTGTCGAACACGAGGTAGAACACGCCGTCGACCTCTTCCTTCGCGAGGAGCTTCGCTTTTCCGCTCACCTCCTCGTAGCCGGTGAAGTCGGTCTCTCCGAACTTCTCCTTGATGCCGTAGAAGACCTTAACGTTGTCTTCCTTAACGGCAAACTTCGAGTTCTTCTTCGAGAGCTCCTTCTGCTTCGCCATCGCGGCGTCGAAGGCCG
Source organism: Bacteriovoracaceae bacterium (assembly GCA_044371595.1). Lineage (GTDB taxonomy): Bacteria > Bdellovibrionota > Bacteriovoracia > Bacteriovoracales > Bacteriovoracaceae > Peredibacter. Next base: position 2,003 of record JBILTI010000063.1, on the reverse strand, counting down.
CGGCGTCGAGGGCGAGGCCCTTCTCCCGGAGGATCACCTCGGTGAGGTCGAGCGGAAAGCCGAACGTGTCGTAGAGCTTGAAGGCGACGTCGCCGGTGAGCTTCTGCCCCGGGGCGAGCCGCGCGAGCTCCTCGTTGATCAGGGCGAGGCCCGTATCGAGGGTCTTCCGGAACTTCTCCTCCTCGAGGCGCAGGAGCTTCTCGGCGAGGGCCACGTTGGCGGCGTTGTCCGCGTACTCCTCCCCGAGGGTTTCGACGACGGCCGGGGTGAGCTTGTAGAAGCTCACGTCCTTGAGTCCCAGGAGCGAGAGGTGGCGAACGGCCCGGCGGATGATCCGGCGGAGGACGTAGCCACGGCCGTCGTTCGACGGGATGACCCCGTCGGTGATGAGCATCGTGCACGAGCGGATGTGGTCAGCGACCACCCGGAACGAGGACTTAACGTCCTCGGACGTCGTGGTGTAGTAGTCTTTCCCCGCGAGGGAACCGATCGCGCGCATGATCGGCGCAAAGATGTCCGTGTCGTAGTTATAATATTTTCCCTGGACGACCGCGGCGACGCGCTCGAGGCCCGCGCCGGTGTCCACCGACGGCTTCGGCAGGAGCTTCCGCTTGATCTCGTCGCCGTCGCGGTACTTCTCGTACTGCATGAAGACGAGGTTCCAGATCTCGACGTAGCGGCCCTCATCGTCGATCTCCTGGTGGCCGGCCGGGACGCCGGTCGACCGGCCCGGGCCGTGGTCGAAGAAGATCTCCGTGCACGGGCCGCACGGGCCGACGTCCCCCATCTCCCAGAAGTTTGTCTTATCGCCGAGCTTAAAGATCTTCTCGCGGGGCACGCCGATCTCCCGGTGCCAGATGTCCAGGGCCTCGTCGTCGGACTCGTGGACGGTCACGAGGAGCTTTTCCTTCGGGATCTTGAGCTCGACCGTGAGGAGCTCCCAGGCGAAGCGGATCGCCTCCTTCTTAAAGTAGTCCCCGAAGGAGAAGTTCCCGAGCATCTCGAAGAACGTGTGGTGACGGGCCGTGAACCCGACGTTCTCGAGGTCGTTGTGCTTTCCGCCCGCGCGGACGCACTTCTGGATCGTGACCGCGCGCCGGTTGGCCGGGTTCGCCTTGCCGGTGAAGAAATCCTTGAACTGGTTCATCCCCGCGTTGGCGAAGAGAAGCGTCGGATCGTTCTGCGGCACGAGGCCCGAGGACTTGTGTTTCTGGTGGCCGTTGCGGATGAAGTAGTTCGAAAAAGCGTTGCGGATTTCTTGAGCGCGCATAGATCCTCTTGAGAGTTAAAAATTGCCTCAAAAGGGTACCATACGGCCGGGTTTGGTGCCAGTTAAACAAGGGAAGTTGCGCCGCAGCTAGAGAACCTCTTGCGGGCCCATGTTAAACCCCTGGGCCTGAAGTGATTCCGGAGAAGCTTCGGCCCCCGGTTCCACCGGCGCCGGTGCGTCTCCGCCGAAGGTGCCGACGCTGACCAGGGCATCCGTTTCCGTGGTCACCGCCGCCGCGGGAGCACCGGATGTAAAGCGCAGTCGGGTGCCTTCGAGCGGTCCGTTGGTCAACGTGACGACGTAGGAACTCTGGTCGGCCTGGTACATCATTCCGGAATAGATGTCCCCCTCGTAATCGTACTGGAAGACGTTCCCCGTGAGCTCCGAGAAGGAGACCGAAATACCCCCGGTACCCGGGAGCGAGACCGTGAGGTCTTCGATGACGCCGTTGGCGGTCTGGATCGAGCCCTGGAACGCCGACGCGGGAATCGGGTGGGGCCAGCGAGCGGGATTCGTCACTTCGACCAGTGAGAGAGAAAGTTCATCCGCGATCGCCGCGGGCTCCGCCGGTGCGGGCGGGCTCGGTGCGGCCTCTTCCCGTTGCGGCGTCAGCGTCGCTTCGGTCTTCTGGGGGATCTTTTTCGGTAGGGCGTCTGGCCCGAGCTTCGTCCACGCCTTCGATCCCGCGAGGTGGCGACCGGGAACGGTCACTCCGTAGAGCTCGTCCAGGCGC
>JBILTI010000136.1:0-5553 GCA_044371595.1 Bacteriovoracaceae bacterium | reverse complement strand
CTCATCGCGATCCTCTACTTCCGGATCCACGCGGCCGGCGGCGACGTCTCCAGCGCGAAGGCCGTCTACGACTCGCTCCACTTCTGGATCACTCAGTACACGGAGGAGATCAAGGGGCGGCGCTACGCCCCTTGGAACTGGCCTCACTCATCGTACATTCAATGGGAATATGGCCTCGTGGAGCGGAACTGGCAGCGCCTGATCGACGGGATCACGATCCCGCCGCGGTAGCGGCGGAGCGCGCGAACTACTGCTCGATCTCGACCATCAGAAAGCCCGCCTCGAGGGCCTGCCCCTCCTTGACGTTAACTGCCTTCACGACGCCGTCGGCCCCGGCCTTGATCTCGTTCTCCATCTTCATCGCCTCGAGGATGAGCACGGTCTCGCCCTTCGCGACGGGGTCGCCTTCTTTCTTGAAGATCTTCACGACCTTTCCGGGCATCTGCGTGACCAGGGCCCCGGCCCCGCCCTTGTTGAGGCCCGAGGGCTTGTAGCCGCGGTAGACCTTGTAGACCTCGGAGTTCGAAACGAGGACCTCGTTCACGCCGAGGGCCACGAGCTTCTTCCAGGCGACGCCGTCGAACGAATAGAAGTGCTTTCCGGCGAGCGCGCGGATGCGAAGCCGGGTCTTCGTTCCCTCGTGGGTGAAGTCCATCACCGATCCCGGGTGGACCTCGACGTCGAGGCTGAATTCCTTCATCTCCTGGTTGATAAAGTAGTATCTCATCTTTCCCCCGCCTGGTTGAGTTCGATCGCCGCGACCTTGAGCATGAAGGCCGTCACGGCTTCCTTCGGCGCGACCTTCTCCTGCGGCTTAACGATGCCGATGTAGTTCGTCGAATAGTTCCCCGTGCGGAAGTTCTCCTCGTCGAGGATGACCTTGTGGAGCGCGATGTTCGTCTTGATGCCGTCGATGAGGAGGCCATCGACCGCGGACCGGACCTTCCGGAGGGCGACATCGCGGTTAAAGCCCCGGCCGATGAGCTTTCCGATCATCGGATCGAAGTCCGGCGTGATCGTGAAGCGCGGGTAGATGCAGTGGTCGAAGCGGATCCCCTGCGGAAACGTCGTCTCGAATCCGACGATCTTCCCGGGCGCGGGGAGCATCGAAACCGGATCCTCGGCGCAGATCCGGAGCTCGATCGCGTGGCCCTGGATCTTAATGTCGTCTTGGGACCGGAAGTCGAGCGGCTCGCCGAAGGCAGCCTTGATCATGTTCGTGACGAGGTCGACGCCGGTGATCTCCTCGGTGATCGGGTGCTCGACCTGGATCCGCGTGTTCATCTCAAGGAAGTAGAACTTCTTGTCTTCGCCCATGATGAACTCGACGGTCCCCGCCGAATCGTAGTTCACGGCCCGGGCGCACTTCACGGCCGTCTCGCAGATCGCCCGGCGGAGGGCCTCGTCGGCGCCGATGAACGGCGACGGCGCCTCCTCGATTATCTTCTGGTGCCGGCGCTGGACCGAGCACTCGCGCTCGAAGACGTGGTAGACGTTGCCCTTCTTGTCCGCGAGGATCTGCACCTCGATGTGGTGCGGGTTAAGGATGTACTTCTCGACGAGGAGCCCGGCGTAGCCGAAGCTCGAGAGGGCCTCGCGCTGGACCGCCGCGAAGTTGTTCCGCACGTCGGCCTCGTTGTAGCAGGGCCGCATGCCCTTTCCGCCGCCGCCGGCAACGGCCTTCAAGAGGATTGGGTAGCCCATCTCGTTCGCGAGGGCGATCGCTTCATCCACCGTCGGGACTTCGCCGGTCGAGCCGGGGACGACCGGCACCCCGGCCTCCTTCGCGACCTGCTTCGAGATATCCTTGGCGCCCATCTTGTAGACGGCCGTCGGGTTGGGGCCGATAAAGGTTACCCCCTTCTTCGCGAGGGCCTCCGAGAACTCGCGGTTCTCCGAGAGGAACCCGTAACCCGGGTGGACGCCGTCGATCTTGTGGTCATCGATGAGCTTCATGATCTTCGGGATGTCGAGGTAGGTTTCCTTGTTGCTTTCGCCGGCGAGGTGGACCCACTCCTGGCAGTACTCGAGGTGCGGCGGCTCGGTCTCGTTGTCCGTCCAGACGCCGACCGAGACGAGGCCCAGCTCGTTCAGTGCCTTCGCGACGCGGATGGCGATCTCGCCGCGGTTGATAATGAGGACGCGTTTACCTTTCATAGTGGAATGTTCCCGTGTTTGCGATCCGGCGAGGCGATCTTCTTGTTCTCGAGCGCCTTCAGGTACTGGTAGAGCCGCTGGCGCGTGAGCTCCGGTGCGATGATCTCGTCGACGTAGCCGAGCTCGGCCGCGCGGTACGGGTTGGCGAAGTTGTTCTCGTAGTTCTCCACAAGCGCAGCCTTCTTCCGGTTAAACTCCTCGCCCTTGACGCCCACGAGGTCGTTCCGGAAGATGATGTTTACCGCGCCCTCGGCGCCCATCACGGCGATCTCCGCCGTCGGGTACGCGAGGTTGATGTCGGCCTTGATGTGCTTTGACGCCATTACGTCGTAGGCGCCGCCGTAGGCCTTCCGGGTGATCAGCGTGATGAGCGGAACCGTGGCCTCGCAGTAGGCGTAGAGGAGCTTCGCGCCGTGGCGGATTATGCCGCCGTACTCCTGGACCGTCCCCGGGAGGAAGCCCGGGACGTCGACGAGTGTCACGATCGGGATGTTGAAGGCGTCGCAGAAGCGGACGAATCGCGCGCCCTTCACCGAGGAGTCGATGTCGAGGCAGCCGGCCAGGAAGCTCGGCTGGTTCGCCACGATCCCGACCTTCACGCCGCCGATCGAGGCGAAGCCGGTGATGATGTTCTTCGCGAAGTCCGCGTGGACCTCGAGGAAGTGCTGGTCGTCGATCACCTCGAGGATCAGCTCGCGCATGTCGTACGGCTTCTTCGAGCTGTCGGGGATGAAGGTCTTGAGCTTGTTGTTCGCGCGGACCACGGGGTCCGTCGTGAGCTTCGGAACGTTCTTCGACTTGTTACACGGTGGGATGAACGCCAGGAGCTCGCGGACGCGCTCGAAACAGTCGTCCTCGTCGTCGGTCCGGAAGTGCGCGACGCCGGACTTCTCGTTGTGCGTGTGCGCGCCGCCGAGCGCGTCCTTCGTCACCTCTTCGTGGGTCACGGTCTTGATGACGTCCGGGCCTGTAACGAACATGTATGAGGTCTTGTCGACCATGAAGATGAAGTCGGTCATGGCCGGCGAGTAGACGGCGCCGCCGGCGCAGGGGCCCATAATGAGGGAGATCTGCGGGATCACCCCGGAGGCCTGGACGTTCCGGTAGAAGATCTCGGCGTAGCCCGCGAGCGACTCGACGCCCTCCTGGATCCTCGCGCCGCCGGAGTCGTTGATGCCGATGACCGGAATCTTGTTCTCCAGTGCGAAGTCCATTACCTTACAGATCTTCTTGGCGTAGGACATGCCGAGGGCCCCGCCCCAACACGTGAAGTCCTGGGAGAAGAGGGCCACCTGTTGGCCGTTGATCTTTCCGATGCCGGTGACGACGCCGTCGCCGAGGTACTTCGTTTTCTCCATTCCGAACGAGTTGCAGCGGTGGACGACGTACTTATCGAACTCGATGAACGTCCCCGGGTCGAGGAGCTTGTTGATACGCTCACGGGCCGTGTACTTCCCCTGCTCGTGTTGCTTGTTAATCCTCTCGACTCCGCCTCCGAGCTCCGCCTGCTGGCCCAAGGCCGCCAGCTGCTCGCGTCTCTGTTCGTTGGTCAGCATAGACCCTCCTGAAATGTGTCCGAAAGTTATACCTTGCTTGCTCGGGAGGGTAAAGAATTGACACCATTGGACAAAAAAAGACTCCCCGGCGTGGACCGGGGAGGCGGCTACAGACAGGGGGAAGACGCCGACGTTAGCGGCAGGAGAGGCCACCCTCGATTTGGTAGCTGATCTCGTCGAAGCTTCCGTAGACTTCGTAGAGCTTCTGCCGCTTCGCGGGCTCGCCCATTCCGGCGTCGTTGAAGGCCGCGAGATCCTGCCAGACGTCCTTTAGCTCAAGGATTTCGCAGGCGTAGGCCGAGCCGTAGACGAGCTCGGCGAGCTCCCGGTAACCGGCGCCGGCGAGGACTTCGGCCGCCGTGAGGTACGCCGAAGCCGGGCCCAGCGGGAAGAGCTGGTGGCCGCGGCGGATGACGAGCGAGCTATTCGCGAGGACCAGCATGTCGCGCACCATCTCGAGGACGTTCCGCTCGAACTCGAGGGTCCGGGAGTAGCGGCACCCGAGGCGCCGCGACTGGCAGCGGTAGTAGCGGTAGTCGATCCGCACCGCCGAATCGAAGATCAGTTCGTAGAAGCGCTCGAGCGCGATCGCCGTCGTCTTGAGGACCATCACGTCGCGGCCGACCTCCTGGTTCAAGAGTGTGCCGAGATCGAAGGCGTGGCCGATGAGCCGGAGGACGACCGGGTTAAGGTCGCCGTAGCGCTGGCCCGCGTGCGTCCGGAGGCCTCCGATGAGTAGGTTCACGGCGCCGCGGAAGTCGCCGTTCTGGATCGCGAGCGAAGCGCTCTGCCGGGCGCGCTCGAGGCCCCGGAGGGTCCGGTCGCAGTAGGCGCGAAACTCCGCGTCGACGTCGACCTCGGGCCCCGGCCCCGGGAACTCGCCCCTGGCGAAGGTCGCTGGTGCGGCGGTCAGAAGGCCGAGGCAGAGTAAGAATGCGCAGATCCAATGTTTCATAAAGCTATCCCCTAAAGTTATAAGTTAGTAACGGCACGTCCGTGATTCCGTTTGACGAATGATGTGTTCGAGTTCGAGGACGAACCGGTTGATCCGGATCGCGTCGTCCTTCGGGCCCTGGCGGCCGTCGAGGTACGACTGCACCTGGCGCGAGAGCCGGAGGAGGAGCTTTGACTGGCACTCGAGGGCGCTTGCGAAGAGCGTCTCGTTGAGGTCCGCGGCGGTCTCCTTCGCGAGGTACGCGAGGGCCTGGAGGAACTGCGGCGCCGGGACCGTCGTATAGAAGGAGCTCCGGTCGCCCCGCAACCGGACGAAGTTCGTCCGGAGGCCGCCGACCTGAGAGAGGGCGATCTCGACGAGCTCTTCCTCGAGCTCGCGGGTCCCGACGTTGCCTGTGGAGTACGGGATGTAGTGCCGGCGGTCGACGGCGCTCGCGACCTCGGCGATGTGGTTCGTGTACCAGGCGTAGTAACCGAGGTATCCCTGGATCTGCAGCGCCCCGGCGAGGCCCGACTCCGTCCGGCGGCCCCCGATCACGGCCGGGATCCCGAGGAGCTGGGAGAGCTTGATCCCGCGGGTGATCGCCCGGAGCGTGAGCGAGTTCTCCGGCGTCGCCTCGGTGTTTTCGCTCGACGCCGCGGCGGCGACGAGGCCCTCGTAGAAGACCCGGAGCGCGCCGATCCGGTCGCCCTCGATGTTAAGCCGGTCGAGCGCCTCCGACCGCGCCTCCCTGACCATGATCGCGGCGTCGTCGCACCAGCTGATCAGGGCGAAGTTCATGCCGCCGCCGATCCCGCTTCCCCCGGCCGCGGCCGCCGCGAGCGAGGCCGCGAGCATCATTCCTACGAACGTTTTCTTAAGCATATCTGTCTCCTGTGTTTCCTA
>JBILTI010000177.1:0-5047 GCA_044371595.1 Bacteriovoracaceae bacterium | reverse complement strand
GACCTCCAGGACAACGGCGTCGACTCGAACCTGATGCACCAGGACCGCGAGGAAGGGGTCACCGGCAAGTGCCTCGTCCTCGTGACCCCAGACGCCGAGCGGTCGATGAACACGTTCCTCGGGATCACCTCGACGATCTCCCGGGCGCAGGTCGATCCGGAGGCGATCCGGCAGTCGCAGTATATGTACATGGAGGGGTACCTCGTGGCATCGCCGACGGGCCGGGAAGCGGCGATCCACGCCCGGAAGATCGCCGAGGCGGCCGGCGTGAAGACGGCCCTCACGTTCTCCGACGTGAACATGGTCAAGTACTTCAAGGAGGGGCTCCGGGAGATGATCGGCGACGGCGTCGACCTCCTCTTCTGTAACGAATCCGAGGCGTGTACCTTTACGGGCACTGAAGACATACTCGTCGCCCGGGAGAAGCTCAAGGACATCGCCAAGACCTTTGTGATAACTTTAGGCGAGAACGGCGCCGTCATCTTTGACGGGAAAACCTTCATTGACATAGAACCGTACCCGGTGAAGGCCGTCGACACCAACGGTGCCGGGGACATGTACGCGGGAGCCTTCATCTACGCGATCACCGGGGGCCACTCGTTCGCCGCCGCCGGCAGCCTGGCCTCGCTCGCCGCGAGCCGGATCGTGGGCCAGTTCGGCCCGCGGTTGAAGGGCGAAGAGCTCGTCGAACTCAAGAAACAAATTCTCGGATAGGAGGGGATCATGTCTCAGTATCTGTTGATCAAGAAAATCTACGAAACCAGGCCCGTCGACCAGACCGTCGTCGTTAAGGGGTGGGTGAAGTCGCTCCGGCAGTCGAAGAAGTTTTCCTTCCTCGTCCTGAACGATGGAACGACGCAGAAGGATCTCCAGATCATCGTCGACATGAACCTCCCGAACTACGACGAGGCAACGAAGCTTACGATCGGCTCCTCGGTGGAGGTCGAGGGCCTCGTTGTGGCGTCCCAGGGGAAGCAGCCGGTCGAGATGCAGGCGCGCCGGCTCCACGTCTTCTGCTTGAACGGCGAAGACTACCCGCTCCAGAAGAAGGAGACTTCCCTCGAGTACCTCAGGGAGATCGCGCACCTCCGGTCGCGGACCAACACCTTCTCGGCCGTCTTCCGGCTCCGGCACGTCCTCGCCCAGGCGACGCACGAGTTCTTCTCGAACGAGTCTTTCACCTACCTCCACACGCCGATTATCACCGCCTCCGACGCCGAGGGCGCGGGGGAGATGTTCCGGATCTCGACGCTCCACCTCGACAAGCTCCCGCGCACCGACAAGGGCGCGATCGACTTCAAGCAGGACTACTTCGGCCGCGAGACTTTCCTCTCGGTCTCGGGCCAGCTCGAGGCGGAGACGTTCGCCGTCGGGGGCCTCGGCCGCGTTTACACCTTCGGTCCGACGTTCCGCTCGGAGAACTCAAACACCGCGCGCCACCTCTCGGAGTTCTGGATGGTCGAGCCCGAGGCCGCGTTCAACACGCTCGAGGACAACGCCGCCCTCGCGACCGGGTACGTCAAGCACCTCATCCGCCGCGCCGTCGAGCAGTGTCCCGACGAGCTCGAGTTCCTGGCCAGCCGGTACGCGCCGGAGAACCTGAAGACACTCGAGCACGTGATGACCTCACCGTTCGAGATCGTCACCTACACGAACGCCATCGCGATCCTCGAGGAAGTTTCCAAGACGCACAAGTTCGACTTCCCGGTGAAGTGGGGCATGGACCTCCAGACCGAGCACGAGCGCTTCCTCGCCGAGCAGTACTTCAAGCGGCCGACGATCGTGACCGACTATCCGAAGGACATCAAGGCCTTCTACATGAAGCAGAACCACGACGGCCGGACCGTTCGCGCGATGGACGTCCTCGTTCCCGGCGTCGGCGAGCTCATCGGCGGCTCCCAGCGCGAGGACAACTACGAGCGCCTCGTCGGGCGGATGGAAGAGATGAAGATGGATATCAAGAACTACTGGTGGTACCTCGACCTCCGGAAGTACGGCTCCGTGCCGCACTCGGGCTTCGGTCTCGGGTTCGAGCGCGCGGTCATGTACATCTCCGGGATGACGAACATCCGGGACGTGATTCCGTTCCCGCGGACGCCGAAGAATGCCGAGTTCTAGACCTCTCTTTCTCCTGCTCCTCGTTTCCTGCGCGGCCGCGGATCAAACGACCTCCGCGGTCTCCGGAAAGAAAATCGAATCGCTCCGGGAACTAAAGGAAGACTGCGAGGCCCGGTCCCGGGCCCTCGCCTGCGCCCGGTACGGGTACCTGACGAAGGATTTCGCGTACACGGGCCGCGCCTGCGAGCTCGGCGACCAGGGTGCGTGCTTTAACCTCGAGGAGCAACGGGGCCGGGCCCCGAACCAAAACTTTGCGCTCATCAATTCCAACCACGGCGTCGTCTACGGCTGCTACGTCAACCACAGCACCGACAGCGACGACGGTCGCGGCACCCGGACGGTCAAGGAAGTCGTCCTCAACTTCCTGATCGATTCCTCGGGGAAGCTCGCGAACCTCACCGTCGACGGCGACCGGCTCTCCGAAAAGTTCAAGGACTGCGTTCTTAACTCCTTTAGTGCAAAAAAGTTCGTCGCTTCGGACCGCGAGCAGTCGATCCGGTACGCCCTCGAAATGCCGGGGGTGGTCCGCGACCGGCGCCTCGACAAGCGGCCCGCGGTTTTAAACCAATAAGCTTCCGACCTCGTCGCTTCTCGTTCCCAACGGTCCGATAAACTTTGGGCCAGTCTTGACTTCCGCTTCTTCTCCTCCGGAGAGGGCCTAGACGGAGAGTACATCCTGAGGTGGCTATGAAGACCACAAGAATAAGAGCATTTCTCTTTCAGTCGCTGCTCGCCGTATCGCTCCTAGGCCCCGCGGCCTGCGGCGACGACGACGACGACGGCGATACGAACGTAACGGTCAACGAGAGCGGGCCTCAGGAAGAGCGGCAGGAGAGAGGCGAGGACGGGCCGACGCTGATCGTGAACAACCGGATCGAGAACGATATCGACATCTCGAGCCGCTCGCGCGTCACGCAGCGGAACTTCTTCTTCGTCTGGCGCATAACGAACGTGGACGCGGTCGTCTACCGGCAGTCCATTCACGTGGGTGACCGCTGTCCGACGGTCGCGGCGAACGATCTTAACCGGGACGGCTTCCTGGACGAACTCGAGGTGCAGCAGGAGGTCGGTTCCGGGTGCCTGGCCCTCCGAGAAGATCGTCGCTTTCCCCAAGGCGCGGGCTATTCCTATTCGGAAACGATTCGCCTGACTCGACTCTGGGACGTCGTTCCTCCCGGCCATCGCTTCGTCGTGATCATCTACGGAGTAAGTCCAGAGACCGCACTGCCGAGGAACTTCGGCGTGACATCGCCGGGCACTCCTCAGCAAAACTGTTCGATCGGTTGTCGGGAATTTATCGCTCCGACGGCCCAGGCGGAAGCGCCTTACGACGGCGGCGGCACGACTGGCGGCACGACCGGTGGAACGACTGGTGGAACAACTGGTGGAACAACTGGTGGAACGACTGGCGCAACGGCCGGCGGCGAGACCATCGGAACAACCGGCGCAATGGCCGGCGGTGAAGTGACCGGTGGAAGTGACCGCGGCGAAACCACCGGCGGAGAGACCACCGGGGAAGTTGAGAACTAGCTTTTAATCAACGAGCTCGGGGTTGCGGAGGTACTTTTTCAAAAGAAAGCCCATCTTCGAACCCCGGGCCTCGTCCATGATACGGTCCTCACCCCCGCGCTACTCGCCTCGCGGCCCTGGCGCTGGGCCTCACCGCCGCCTACTACTTCTACGAATGCGTGCACTTCGCCCTCCACTACAAGCCTTTCGACGGCGGCTACCTCCGCTACATCCAGCGCTACCACTTCCACCACCACGACCGGGCCCCGCACAAGGACTTCGGAAACACCTCTTACCTCTGGGATTGGCCCCTCGAAACCTAAGACGCCCGCTAAAAGAGCTACGTCATGCCGGCCGCGAGCCGACGGTCCCTCATCACTGAGAAGGCCGGGGAGGCGCTCCGTGCTTAGGTCCGAGGCCAACCGCTTCCAGTACGTCTTCTTAGGGTGGATCCTCGGCGAGGTCCTCGAGCTCCCGTGGGCGGGAACTACTTCCGGGAGAACGAGAAGATCCTCCGGGACCTCGGCGTCACGGACATCTTTACGACGACGCTGAGCTCGCTCAACTCGGCCACAAGAACGCCCGGAAGCTCGCCGAGATCCACCGGGACGAGTTCGCGCGCAAGAAAAAGAAGCTCATCATTTTCTAGCAGAGCAAGGCCTGCCTCGAGGTGCTCCTCGCCCTCGCAAGGGAGTTCAACTTCTTCCGGACGGGCGTCGAACGGATCATCTGCTTGCAGCCGCCGTTCAGGGGGGCCCCGAGGTCCTCGACGCCCCGGTCCTGAAGCCGCTCCTCCGGGCCTGGCCCGGCCTCGCGTCGCTCCAGAAAGACTTCTACTCCGACTTCTTCGAGCGCGAGCTCGTGGCGCACCCCGAGCGGAGCGCGTTCCTCCGGGACCGGGTAACCGTGGTCCGGACCTATAAGGCGAAGAGCCGGGACGTCGCCTGGGTGATCCGGCCCGTCCACTTCGTTATGAAGCGCACGGGCCTCCGGAGCGACGGCCTCCTCACCCTCGACGAGCAGACGATCTCGCGCGCTCCCTACCGGGAACTCGTGCTGGAGATGGACCACTCGGACCTCTTCACTTCGTCCCGGCTCTCGCGGGAAGATTCGGAGTTCCGGAAAAGCCTCATGGTGACCCTGATCAACAGCTCACTCTTCAGCTCCGACGACGTCGTCCCGGCCCGGCTCGCTGTTCCCGAAGTTATCCGGGCCCAGTAGCCGGGTCGATCAGTCCGACGCCTACGGCGCGTAGGCCCCTTCGAGTTCACGGAAGATCCGCTCGTTCATGTTCCCGGCCCGCGAGCACATGAGGTCGGTCACGTCGAGCTGGTAGTTAACGTAGGCGTTCAACGTGGTATCGTAGAACTCGTGGTAGCAGTCGGGGAGGCCGAGGACGTGGCCGAACTCGTGCCGGATC
>JBILTI010000457.1:0-2536 GCA_044371595.1 Bacteriovoracaceae bacterium | reverse complement strand
CCGGATCGTCCACTGGGACTCGTACTCTTCGATTGGCTGGTTCGCGTCCATGACTATTTCGTTTCCTCCGAGGCCGTTAACATGCGGTACGACGCCGGGTTCGAACTTCAGGAGCGGGCCGTCGGGGTAGGCGCCGAAGCTGAGCTTCAATCCCCAGTCCTGCCATCGGAACTCGTCTTCGATGTTGTCTCGGAGGTACGGAACGAACTTCGGAATCTCCGGCGTGTTAAACGGGATCGTCGTCTCCCGCGCGCCCCAGCTCACGTCCTTCCGGCGGGCCTCGCCGGGTATCTTGAAGAAGCTGTCCCAGTTCTCCCGGGCGCCGGCGATGTGCTTTCGGTAGAGCTCGGCCACGGCGTTGTCCGCGAAGGCCTTCGCCACGTCGGCCTGACAGCCCGCACGGTCACCGATGTCGTTTAAGCAGACGAGGGCGAGCGCGTCCCGAATCGGGGCGACCTTCTCCGCCGGAATCAGGGCCACGTCCCGGAGCTCGGCGGCGCCGATCTTGTTCGTCGCGAGGTAGTGGTAGCCGCGAACGTCCCGCCCCGCCGCCTCGACGTACCAGGGCCGGTACTGGTCTACGGACTTGTAGCGGGCCGCGGACTGGTAGCTCTTATCGATCTTCCGCGCGAGCGTCACGAAGGTTTCGTCGTCGAGGGGGATCGTCCCGGGAAGCTCGTCGTTCCCGGTCAGGACGTCGCGCATCGCTGGCGGAAGCTCGTCAACGGCGGTGCGGAGGTCTTTCTGGATGATCTCCGGAGAGTACATGTTCGGTTTGTCGATCGGGATTCCTCTCCGGGTGCTCGCCGAGGTCAACCGGAGGGCGGTCTCCGGTGTCCGGCCCGCGTTGACCTTCGCGATCCACCGCGAGAGCCGCTCCCCGAGCCGGAGGGCCCGGGTGATGCCTGGATGCTCGGCCGGTTCCTGTCCCTTCCGCAGCCAGCGTTCGGACCGCTGCTTTCGGAGGAGGAGCCGGTACTCGTCGGAGCTCAGCTCGAGGTCGAGGTGGAGCGGCGACGCGAGGGCCGGGGTAGCGACGGCGAGGGACAAGAGAAGGGCGAGTGGTTTCATCGAAGGTCCTTTTGAGGCGAAGACTATAGATCGGTTCCGGGAGCGGGGGGAACTTTTAGCAGCGCCGTGAACTTTATTCACGGTGGCCGGGGCCCGGGCCTTGACACGGCGACGATTGAAGAGGCGTTTCTCGTGCCCCAAACTGAGGGAATGATAAGATTAATTCCCTTCGCCCTCCTATTGACCCTCGGCGCCTGCGGCAAGACCTCCGACCAAAAACCTCCCGGGCCCCGGCCGTCGCCGCCGTATTGATGGACGACGAATACCTCCGGCTCGTCAACGAGCACCGGACGAAACTTGGCGTCCTTCCGCTCACGTTTTCCCCGGTGATCGAGGAAATCGCCCTCGAGCACAGCACGAACATGTCGACCGGCGCGGTCGTTTTCGGCCACGAGGGCTTCCCCGGGCGCTGCCAGCAGTTACGCAAGGAACTCCGGAGCCGTTCGTGCAGCGAGATCGTCGCCGCGGGCCAGCGGACCGCCGGGCGGGTCTTCGAGGCGTGGCTCAACTCCCCGCCGCACCGGCAGTCGATCGAGAATCCGAAGTGGACGCACACGGGATTGGGGGTCGCCAGGAACGGGGAAGGGCGCCTCTTCTGGACGCAGATGTTTCTAAAGCTGGATTAGAGATTTTTAAAGGCCGCCCCGGAGCGGGCGGCCCGATGTGACGTTATTGCTTGATCGTGCGCTCGACCGAATCCATGAGGTCTTCGTAGATGTTTTCGTCGTTTACGATCCACTGGCTCTCGCTCTCCCAGGCGCCGAAGTTTTCGATCCGGTCGGTCGGAATCGTGCATCCGACGGCGTAGCGCTCGGTATACTGGTCGAAGTTCGTCGACCAGCAGGCCGGGTTAAACTGGTCGTAGAGCTTCGCCATCAGGTCCGAGAGGCCCCCGACGGACGCCTCCGGAAATCGCGTCGTGAGGTACGGGGCGAGGAAGGCCGGAAACTCCGAGATCCGGATGTCGCGCTTAACCACCTCGGGGAGCTCCTCGCGGTAGAGGTCGATCATTCCGAACTCGCGGGAGAAGATCGTGTAACCGCGGGCCGGGTAAGGCCGCGCCGGGAAACAGTAGTTCTCGAAGACCGCGAAGTTCTCGGAGACGTAGAGGCAGGACTCGATCGAGTTAAAGCCGAAGATGAGGCCCCGGCCCTTGTAGGTGAAGCGCTCTTGCTTGAGCGCCTTCTGGAGGTCGCTCACGTTCCGGGCCTCGGTGACCTGGGCGTTGGTGACGGCGACGGTGGAGAGCGCGAGGGCGATGAGGAGAATGAGCTTCTTCATAGGTATCCTTTCCTTTAAGATGAGCGATGGTAAGCGGGGGCACTTTCCCATTATCCAATACTTTTTTTCGGGAAATGAAGTCGCTGCGCAGCTAGAGTTCGAAGCGGTGCCGCTCGATCTTCTCGCCCTCGAGCCGGAGCTCAGCCTTGAGCGTCGGCGTCGTCGCGACGAAGGCCCGCGAAAG
>JBILTI010000079.1:0-7068 GCA_044371595.1 Bacteriovoracaceae bacterium | reverse complement strand
TCCCTGGGGCGGAAGCTACTTCGTAGAGGGCCTGACCCAGGAGCTGGCGCTCAAGGCCTGGGCGCACATCGAAGAAATCGAGGCCCTCGGGGGCATGTCCCAGGCGATCGCCAAGGGCATACCGAAGATGCGGATCGAAGAGGCGGCGGCGCGGACGCAGGGGCGGATCGACTCCGGCGTCCAGCCGATCATCGGCGTGAACCTCTACCGGCGCGAAAAGGACGACGTCCCAAACATCCTGCAGGTGGAGAACTCCGAGGTCCGCGAGGCCCAGATCCGGCGCCTGAATAAGCTCCGGGCCGAGCGCGACGAGGTTCGGGTCCAGGCGGCGCTCGCGGCGATGACCGAGGCCGCGCGGAGCGGAGAGGGGAACCTCCTCGCCCTCGCCGTTGCGGCGGCCCGGGCCCACGCCACCGTCGGCGAGATGAGCCTCGCCATGGAGAAAGTCTTTGGCCGCCATCAGGCGGAGATCCGCACCATCCAGGGGGTTTATCTGAAAGAGGTCCAGCAGGGGAAGGTCGACACGCGCGAGCTCGCCGCACTCCTCGAGAAGTTCCAGACCCACGAGGGCCGCAGGCCCCGGATCCTGATCGCGAAGATGGGTCAGGATGGCCACGACCGGGGTCAGAAGGTAATCTCGACCGCCTTCGCCGACCTCGGCTTCGACGTCGACGTCGGGCCCCTGTTCCAGACGCCGGAGGAGACCGCCCGGCAGGCGGCGGAGAACGACGTGCACGTGATCGGCGTCTCGTCGCTCGCGGCGGGCCACCTGACGCTCGTCCCCGAGCTTAAAGAAGAGCTCCGGAAGCTTAACCGGGAGGACATCCTGGTGACGATCGGCGGAGTGATCCCGCCGCAGGACTACGATAAGCTCTACAAGATGGGGGTCGCGGGGATCTTCGGCCCGGGGACGGTCATCGCCGAGGCGGCGACCGAGCTCATGCGGAAGCTTAACCGCGAAGTCGGGGCCGGATGAAGAAGCCGCTCTTCCTCCAGGACTACGTCGAGGGCCTGCGGCGGAAGGACCGGACGATCCTCGCGCGGGCGATCACCCTCGTCGAATCGTCGAACCCCGAACACCAGCGGCTCGCGCAGGAGCTCCTGCGGTCGGTCCTGCCGATGACGGGCCAGTCGAAGCGGATCGGAATCTCCGGAACCCCGGGGGTCGGGAAGTCCTCCTTCATCGAGGCCTTCGGCAAGCTCCTCACCGCCGCGGGGAAGAGCGTCGCCGTCCTGGCCGTGGACCCGACGTCGCAGGTTAGCGGCGGATCGATCCTCGGGGACAAGACCCGGATGAACGAGCTCGCGATCGACGCCAACGCGTTCATTCGACCGAGCCCCTCGGGAGACACGCTCGGCGGCGTCGCGCGCCGGACCCGGGAGTCGCTCTACCTCTGCGAGGCCTTCGGCTTCGACTACGTCCTGATCGAAACCGTCGGCGTGGGCCAGTCGGAGACGACGGTTGCCCAGATGGTAGACCTCTTCGTAATGCTCCTCCAGCCCGGGGCCGGGGACGACCTCCAGGGGATCAAGCGCGGGATCCTCGAGGTCGTCGACCTTGTGGTCGTGACGAAGGACGACGGGGACCAAGAGAAGATCATCCAGAAGGCGAAGCACGACTACCAGCAGGCGCTCCACATCCTCCGCCACGACGGGTGGATGCCGCCGGTGCTTTCGTGCTCCGCGCTCACGAAGCGCGGGCTGCCGGAGATCCGGCAAACGATCGACGGTTACTTCGCTTTCCAGGGGCCCCTCATCGCCGAGAAGCGGGAGCGCCAGGGCGTCGACTGGATGTGGCAGCTGATCCAGGAAGGCCTCCGGGATTCTTTCCGACAACGCGTGGGCGACCCGACGATCAAGACGCTCGAGCGTGAGATCCGGGAAAAGCTGCTCACCGCACCCGAAGCCGCCGAGCGGCTCCTCCGGAGCTTCCTTCCGTAACGGTCGGGTCCCTTAAGTTAATGAAATCGCTCGAGCGATATGCACTTGCAACGTTGCAAGTGCGATGCGCTGTAGATTACCGGAGGTATGGCCGGTCGTCGTCCTCGTCCGGAAACCGCATCAGCCGCTCGCAGGTCCGCTGTGCCCTGGGCCGGTCGTAGCCGTTGTTCCGGTAGACGTCGTCGACGCAGGCGCCGAAGCTCGGGTAGGTGATCCGGGCGCCGGTGCAGTACTCCCGGGCGCCCGTCTGGTTATAGCCGTTGTTCCGGTAGACGTCGTCGACGCAGACGCCGTAGCTCTGGTAGCGGATCCGCTGCCGGCCGCAGAGGTCGCGGGCGCCGGTCTGGTCGTACCCGTTGTTTCGGTAGACGTCCTCGACGCAGCTCCCGTAGCTCGCGTAGCGGATCCTCGCGCGGCCGCAGTACTCCCGCGCGCCGGCCTGGTTATAGCCGTTGTTCTGGTAGACGTCCTCGACGCAGGCGCCGTAGCTTGGATAGGAGATCCGCGCCCGACCGCAGACCTCGCGGGCGTCCCGCTGGTTGTAGCCGTTGTTCCGGTAAACGTCGTCGATGCAGGCACCGTAGCTCTTATAGGGGATGCGCATCCGGCCGCAGAGCTCCTGGGCCGCGGGCCGGTTGTAGCCGTTGTTCCGGTACACGTCTTCGACGCAGGCGCCGTAGGTCTGGTACGACACACGAGCGCGGGTGCAGGTCTCCTGGGCGCCGGCGCTGTCGTAGCCATTGTTGCGCCGGACGTCCTCGACGCACGCACCGAAGGTCTCGTAGCTCAGGGGTCCCCGAGCGCAGACCTCCCGGGCCCTGCGAACGTCGTAGCCGTTCGTCCGGGAGACGGTTTCGACACACTCGCCTAAGGAGCCGCTCTGGGCGAACGCGGCCGTGACGAGGAGCGGGAGAAGCAGCAGGAGCCGAACCATCTTTGACCTCCGGAGGAAGACTACGGCCCGTTAGTATCACACGAACGGGGCCGCGGCGATGCTCACCGTGTAAAATCCCTACTGGTTCCGGCGCATCTTCCACAGGAGCTGCGAGAGGTACGGCCGGCGGGTCTCCCCGGTCGCGACCATGAGGAGCTTCGTGATCTTAAGGTTCTCCGCGTCGGTGAAGAGGAGGATCAGGAGCTCCTGGATGTAGTTCGTGTTGAGCGTGATGTAGTTATCGGTCCCGACGCCTAGCTTGAGACCCTTTTTCTCCCACCAGGAGAACGGATGGTCTTTGTAGTCGGTGAAGCTCGTCGTGAGCTTGTTGTTCGAGCTCGGGAGCGCGATGAGGCCCACGCCCTTGTTGATCATCCGGTTTAGGACGTCGTGCTGGTAGTGCTCGACCTCGCGGGCCGTGTGGAACTTCACCTTCACGAAGATCCGCTTTTCGTCTTCCGTCAGGGCCTCGCCGCTGAAGAGCTTGTCGCGGACAACGGTGTGCTCGCGCCAGTCCATGTCCATCAGCTCCTTCCAGTCGCCTGACCCGACGTCGATCTTCCCGCCGCGCTCGTTCGCGATCACGAGCCGCCGGTAGAGCGAGTGGAAGTAGAAGTTCGGGTTGATCCCGAGCGAGAGACCGTGCTCGAGCGTGTCGATGTGCCAGATGTTGAGCGCGTTATCCACCGCCTGTACGCCCTTCTTCAGCGTGTGCCAGGTCTCGCCGTGGTGCGAGCGGATCGAGAAGCCCTTGAAGTGGAGCTTCCGGAAGCCCTGCTGCATCTCCATGAAATGTCCCTTCCGGTAGAGGTCCTTCTCCGAGCCGACGGTGTCGACCTCGCAGATGTATGGACAGAGGAAGGGGTACTTGTCGAGGATGTCGACGATCGCGTCGACCTGCGCCAGGAAGTGCTGCTTTTTCGTTTCGAAGCGGCGGGCGTCGAAGAAGTTCGCCTCCTTCCGGAAGCACGGCGAGAGGACGAAGTCGAACTCGGGGATGCGCTTCTTGAAGGCCATGAAGCCGTCGTAGAGGCCCAGGACCACGTCTTCCTCGGTGAGGTTCTCTAGGCCCGGGATCTTCTCGTCGGAGGTCGACGTCGCGCGGGAGAGCGTGAACTTGAGCCGGAGCATGCCGACGTTGTACTTGTGGTAGAGCTCCGAGGCCATGTGGTAGGCCGCGGCCGCGTGCATCTCCTTCGAGGTCAGGATTAGCTTCGGAAGGAGGAGGATCTTCAGGTACCGGTCGAAGTACTCGTCTTCCTTCAGGCGGATCAGGTTGTCGACGTCATCGACGGTTTCGATCGCCGCCGCCGTTCCGGTCCCGTAGACCTGGTCGATGATCTCGACGTAGATCGCGCGGTCGGGGCCCCGGAGGAGCTTCATCAGGTGCGGGTGGATGAAGTCGGCCGTGAGCGAGCCGGTGAGGTGGATGTGCTCCTCGATGTAGGGCTTCGGGAAGCGCTTGAAGAACTGGAAGAGCGCCAGTGCCACCGGGTGGTTCAGGAGCGTCTTGATGTCGACCTCGTCGGTGCGGAAGTCGTTGATCAGCCGCCGGAACTCCTGGAGCGACTTCCGGACCAGCGGATTGTCGTCCCGGGCGTCGCCCATGACGGCCAGCTCGAGCGTGTCGGCGAGGGAGATTCCGTTCGTCTCGGAGATGATCTTGATGAGGTGCTCGGTCAGGAGCTCGGTCTTGTTTCGGGGGGCCATTTCCCTACCTTAAGCCTCGGCGGCGATCGGCGCAACAGGAAAAGTTTATCTCCGATCCAACGACTCGGCCGGGGCGCCCGTGCCCTCGCAGAGCGCGGCGGGCCTCACCGTATGCGCCGGCGCGCACTGGGTGACCCACGCGCCCTTGTAGTAGCGGGCGAAGCCGTAGTGCCAGACGACGGCCTTCGTCTCCGCGGTCACGGGAACCTCGTGCGGGTAGACCTCCGGGGCCACGCCGTCCACCGAGTAGCACCAGCCGTAGGCCCGGAGCTCGACGTCGGAGACGATCTCGAGTGCGTCCTTTCCGGTCGGGGTGCCGAACACCGACGCAAGGCCCTCCTCGGAGCCCTCGAAGGGGATATCGAACTTCGCGAGGGTCGCGACGGTCAGTTCGCCGACGTTCCGATAGGCCTCGGTGACCTCGGTGCGCATGACGAAGTCCGGCGAGCAGGGCCCGATGAACCGGAGCTCCAGCGCGCGGGCCGGGAGGGCGAGGAGAGCGAGAAGGGGGAGGAGTTTTTTCATAGGGATTGCGCCGCCGCACGCGGGGTCGAGGCCAGGAGGAGCTCGAGCTTCTCCCGGTCGAGGTTGTCTTCGTGGCGGACGAAGGCCGCGAGTTCGTTGAGGGAGTCGTTGCCCCAGAAGAGCTCGTCACCGTAGACGAAGCTCGGGACGCCAAAGACGCCCCGGCCCAGGGCCTCCTGGATATTCCGCTTGAGCTCCGCTTTGGCCTCGCGGCCGAAGCTCAGCTCATAGAGCGCGTCCGCCGGAAGATCGTTCTCCCGCAGCGCCGCGAGGAGTTCCTCCGGCTCGCCCATGTCGATCCGGCGTTCCCAGCCCGCGCGCCAGAGCGCGTCCACGACCCGCTCCTGGTGAACGCCGGCGACCCCCGCGAGCGAGAGCCGGAGCGCGTAGAGGGAGTTGAACGGATGGGTCTTCGGGGTCGTGAACGGGATCCCGTTCCGGTCCGCGTAGCGGAGCATTTGCTTCAGAAGAAATTCGCGCTTCGGGGTTACTTCCCCCGGGCCTTTAATCTGCCAGTGGTTCAAGAGCGGGCCCAGGGCGACCGGCTTCAGGATGACTTTCACCTGCAGCGCCGCCGCTAGCGGTTGCAAGCGAATCCAGGCGAAGTAGGAAAACGGCGACAAAAAATCAAAATAAAAAGTCAGCTCTTTCATAGATTTAGCATCCTAAGGGGCACTAAGTCGATCTGTCCACTCAACAATTTGCTTGCAAATAAAACCCACTAGTACTACAATAATGCAGCACATTATTCGGATAATCATCCTGCCGTTGCACGTTTTCTGCTAGTTGGACGTTTGTTGTAGAGCCGGATTGTTATCATCCAAGAGACTTCGTCTCCATTGGGTAGCTTCATGAAAAAATCTTTTCTCCGTGCCGTCACCCTCGTGATCCTGTCTCTCTTTGCCATTTCCTGCGGACAGAACGCTCCGTCGAACGTCCTGACCGGCGTGAAGGTCGAGGCCAAGACCGTCGACAACGACGTCTGGATGTCCTTCGCCGCCGACCTGAACCTCGGGGCCATGCAGTTCGCGTCGATCTCGCTTCCGGTGCTCCATCCGCGGGGCCAGACGCCGGTGGGCCAGCTCGAACTCGTGAGCGGCCTCGGCGGGGTTAACCAGCTAAAGATCTCCGTCAACGTCTCCGAGCTCACCGACATCCAGGCCGCGACGGCCACGCTCCCGAACGGAAACATGATCCCGCTCATCGCCAATAACCAGGTGATAGCGGTGAACATCGGAAAAGGGGCCCGCGTCTACCTGGCGCTCTCGGAGACCGTTACGGCCATCGGTGTCGCGGTTCCGATCGCCGCGTTCGATAACATCGGCCGGTCGCTTCCGGGCCTCAACTTTTTTCCGATCATCAACTCGAACAACGTCATCGGCACGGCCGGGATCTTCACGGGCATGAACCCGGGCCAGAGCGGCATCGCCGTCGTCGCCGACGTCTCCAAGGTCGTCAACGTCGGTCGCCTCCTCGACGCCGGCGCCCCGATGATGGCGATCCAGGCCCAGGAAGCGCAGGACGCGCTGAAGCTAGACTACCGGTCTCACGGCGCGTCGCAAGCGCAAAAGGCCCGGCTCGATCAGATGATCTTTGACCTCCACAAGAAGCGCGCGATCCTTCGGATGCGCTAGGAACGACGGCGGGCCGGAAAGGAGTTTTGGCCCGCCGCCGCGCCATGGAGGGGAACTCAGGACGAGTTCGAGTAAGGATGGAACAACGGGAAGTGAAGAAAAGTCAGGACGACAGGATCGGGAAGATCCAGACCTCAGGAAGAGCGACCGCAAGGAAGAGTCGATTCAGGGAAGAAAGAATTCAGGGATGAATAAGAAGGACAAAAAAAGAGAGGGCCCCGAACGGGCTTACTATTACCCACATCTTCGGATGTGGGTTTTTATTTAAGCTCATTCATTGTCTCCCACATCATTGCCCCTGACTCAATTCTTTGCCATCCCTTC
>JBILTI010000062.1:0-7635 GCA_044371595.1 Bacteriovoracaceae bacterium | reverse complement strand
CGCCACGGAACGCTCACGCCGGCCTCGACGGGCCCCTCCTCCCACGAGTCCTCGAACTCCGCGCCCCCCTGGCGGTAGGTCTGGCGGCGGCGACCGTAGGCCGCGCGGAGATCGAAGGCCGGGTAGAGGTGGGTCCAGGTGGCGCCGGCGAAGCCCTGGAGCGACTGCTCGTTCAGGTTATACTCGCCGCCGGCGACGAGCGTGAACTTGTTCAGGACGTCCCGGGAGAGGCCCATCACGGTGACCGTGTTCGACAGCGGCGGCGCCAGGAGGATCCAGCTGTGGAGGTTAACGGCGTTCCGGACCTGCGAATAGTCCTCGACGGCGAACTCCGACGGCCTCGAGAGGTCGCGCTCCAGGTCCGCGAACCGTTCGCTCGTCGCGAACTTCTCGTAGATCGGATAGAAGCTCCCGCTCGAGCGCTCTTCGGCGTCCCACGGGAGGGATTTTTCCACCACGTTCATCCCGTTGACGGTGTAGTCGTTGTAGAGGAGTTTTCCGCCGGCGAGCTGCGGGGCGTACGCTCCGAAGAGGGCGCTCGTGAGCTGCCGGGGGCCCTCGGCCGTGAGCACGTAGACGTTGTCGATCCCCGATTCGGTCCCCTCGTAAAAGATCTGCTCGTCCTCGACGGCGAGGAAGCCGATGTTCTCGACCCGGGGGCCGAGGAGTGTTGTCTCCTCTCGGGTTTCGAGGTTAAGCCTCACGATCGACTTGTGGTCGTCCCACGTGCGGACCACGAGGATCACTTCCTCCAGGCCGAACCAGTCGAGGCCGGTGACGACCTTCTCCGCCGGGTACGGCACGCGCCGGAGCTCGCCGCCGCTGCCGTCGACGACGACCAGGGACTGGCCCTGCGCGACGGACCATTCGACGTACGCGATCCGCTCGCCCCGGTGCTCGGGGACCGCGAGCCGGCCCTTGGTCCCGCGCTTGTCGAGGGTGAACTTGCGCGCGTTGTAGTCGTAGACCCGGAGCCGGGAGTAGTCCCGGTACCCCCAGCGCGGGTCGAGCTCGAGCTCGAAGAACGCGAGCTTTCCGTTCCGGAGCTTGTACGGGTACTCGGTCTGGAGGACGCCGGGGTAGAAGAGCCGCTCTTCTTTATCTCCGTCGAGGACGACGAACTGGTCGATGAACGACAGGCCGCTCTTGAGCGCCAGCACATTCCCGTCCGGGGTGCGCTGCGGGTAGCGGTAGTTGGTCCAGCCGAACCGATCGCCGCGGTTCTGCACCTCGTAAGGCGTCGGGGTCAGGGCGTCGGCGCGGGTCTTCCACTCGGCGACGAGCTCCTTCATCACGGCCGCGTAGAAGGCCTCGAAGGACTCGCCGCTCAGGGCCTCGGTCGCGTTGTAGAACGAGAGCGGATTGTAGCTCGTGTCCGCGGACCGATTCACGACCCGTGAGAGGAAGAGGTCGCCGTACTTGTTCCGGAGCCAGGTGGTGTAGAAGTAGCCGTAGAGGTAGTGGTTCGGGACGTAGTCCTCGTAGGAACCGAGGTGGGCCTTGTCGTAGTTCCACGACTTCCCCGAGAGGAGGAGCGTGCGGAGGTCGCGGTCGAAGAGCGGGAGCCGCCCGCGGCCCCCGCGGGTCAGGGCGGTCTCGACGCCGACGGCGTCGCCCTCGAGGAACCACGGCGGGATCGTGAGGCCGATGCCGAGGGCCTGGCCGATCTGTCCCAGAAGGATCTCGTAGAGGCGGTTGAAGCCCCGGCGCGTCTTCTCGAACTGGACGACGTGCCGGAACTCGTGGATCGCGATGGTCTTCAGCCACTCGGTGTTCGAAAGTTCGGGATCCACCGTCGGCGTCACGTACCACTCGGTCCGGCGGGGCGCCAGGGTCACGAAGGCGTTCGAGTTGACGGACTGGTTCTGGAGCACCAGCGGGATCCGGCCCGGCGACACCTCGAGCGAGCGGGTCACGAACGGGTAGGCGCGCTCTAGGAGGTGCGCGGCGCGCTTCGCCGCTTCGGTCATCTCCTCCGGAAAGATCACGTCGAAGTGCTCGGTGGCGATTCGCTTCCAGGTGATCGACGATGGATTCTGCTGGAAGTCGAGCGGGACCGGCGGCGCCTCGATGACGGCGGCGGCGAGGGTCAGCGTCCAGAGGGCCGCGACGAGGGCGACGAGGTAGTTCACTTCTTCTCACTTTTCCCGGCGAGACCGAGGAGCTCGTCCCAGAGGCCCTTCGCGACGATCCCGAGCGGATGCTTTTTGTTTCGGATGAGGTTGATCACAAGCCGCCGGGGCCGGACGTCGTCGAACTCGAGCACGACGAGCTTCTTCTCGGCGAGCTCGCGCTCGATGCTGCGCTCGGTGAGGTGACCCCAGCCGAGGCCCGCGAGTATGACCTCGCGCTTGAAGTTACTGTCGCCGATCCGCCACTGTTTTCCGCCCTCGAGGAGGCCGAAGCTCGTCCCCCCGGGGCCTCCCTTGTCGCCGACCACCACCTGGTCGATCGCGAGGAGGTCGGCCTCGGTCCGGATCTTCCGGTTGCGGTAGAGCTCCCGGCTTATGACGGGGACCATTGTGACCGACGTGATCGGCTGGACCTCGAGGGCGCTCCCCTCGGAGACGAAGTGCGTAATGCCGATCTGCGCCGTGCCCGTGAGGACCCGCCGCTCCGCTTCGCTCAGGATCTCGAAACTGAGGTTCAGGCGCGTGTTCGGGAAGCGCTCGCTGAAGGCCTTGAAGAGCGGCAGGAGCTTGGGAAGCGGCGAGATGCCGTCGACCGCGACGGCGAGCTCGGGCTCCTCGCGGCGCTGGAAGCTCCGGGCGAGGCCCTCGAGCTCGGCCATGCCCTGGAGCACCTTAAGGGAGCGCTCGAAGAAGGCGCGGCCGTGGGCGGTGAGGGTCGGCCGGTAGCCGGAGCGATCGAAGAGGGCGACGGCGATTTCCTCTTCGAGCTTCTTGACCGCGAGGCTGACCGCCGGCTGCGTTCGATGGAGCTCCGCGGCCGCGGCCTTGAAGCTCCCGGACTCGATGATCTTGTGAAACACGAGAACCTGATCGAAAGTCATGGGTATAACTTTTTTTTATATTGTTTATGAAAAAAACTGTCTTTTTTTTTATCAAATTCTGACTGATCATGGAAGCACTAAAACAAACCTGTTCTCTTAACCAGAAGGAGTCCCTGATGAAGACATTATTCGCCGCCCTTTTCGCTGCGACCGCGTTCGGCGCCGTCGCCCAGACCTACACCGTCGACCCGACGGCCAGCAAGATCACCTACGTCGGCAAGAAGGTCACCGGCGAACACACCGGCAACGTTACCTTCAAAAGCGGCACGCTCGTCTTCTCCGGCGACCTCCTGACCGGCGGCGAGCTCGTGGCCGACATGAACTCGCTCACCAGCACCGACATCACCGATAAGGAATACAACGGGAAGTACGTGTCGCACATGAAGTCCCCGGACTTCTTCGACACGGCCAAGTACCCGACGTCGACGCTGAAGATCAAGGGCTCGAAGAAGACCGACAAGGGCCTCGAGGTCACCGCCGACCTCACGATGATCGGCCAGACGAAGCCCGTGACCTTCGTGGTCGCCGACCTCAAGAAGACCGACGCCGCCGCCTCCGCGAAGTCGAACATGACCCTCGACCGGACGAAGTGGGGCCTGAAGTACGGCTCGACGAACTTCTTCAAGGGCCTCGGCGACAAGGCGATCAACGACGAGTTCACGCTCGCCGTCGACGTCACCGCTAAGAAGTAACCGCGTTTCCCCCCGGGGCCCTCGTCGAGGGCCCTTTTTTTCCTCGCCCCGGCCCCCGGTTTCCGCGTACAATCTCTCCCATGATCCGCTACCTCCTCATCCTCCTCCTCGGCGCGGCCCCGGTCCGCGCGGCCACGATCGCGATCATCGACACGGGCTTCGACCTCGACCACGGGTACCTCGCCCCGAAGCTCCTGAAGACCGGGGCCGCGGAGACGATCGACTTCTACGGCTGGGACTTCTTCGACAACGGCCACCTGAAGCGCCCGGTGATCGAAGACCGGGGCGCCCTCGCCGACGTCCTCCGGTACCGGGACCTCCGCGCCAAGGGCCACCGCCAGGGCCTCTCGCTCGAGGAGTTCGACTGGTACAAGAAAAAGCACGCCGACAAGACCTTCATGGAGACGGTCCGGCGGTTCAAGAAGCACACGCACGGGACGATCGTCGCGGGGATCGCGCTCCGGGAAGGCGAGAACATTAACATCTTTCCGATCCGGGGGTTGAACCTCCCGAACCCGGTGGTGGCGGTGGAGGCCGCGCCGGCCTCGGTCCCCGCGGCGCGGGGGAAGACGCCGGCGGAGCGCTTCCGCGACGAGATCGCCCAGTCCCGGGACCGGATCAACCAGAAGTTCTCGCGGATCTGCCGCTTCGTCGCCGGGAAGGGGATCGAGATCGTGAACGCCTCCTACGGGATCACCTACAAGAGCATCGTCTCGAAGTTCCGCGACCGCTACCGGGAGCTCACCGGTGGCGACCTCCCGGGGCCGCAGCTCACGGAGCTCGCGGACGACTACTTCCGCGCGCTCTACGCGAGCGGCGAGCGGACTATGCGCCGGCACCCGAACGTCCTCTTCGTCTTCTCGGCCGGCAACTCGGGCCTCGACAACGACACCTACCACCACTACCCGTCCCGGATCAAGGTCGACAACGCGATCGCCGTCGCCGCGATGAACGGCGAGTACCTCGCGACCTTCTCGAACTACGGCCTCACCCACGTCGACGTCGGCGCCCCCGGCGTCGCGATCCCGTCGATAGTCCCGTCGGTCTACGCCGCCGACGGCAAGGCCCTGATCTCCCCCGCGAGCGGCACCTCGATGGCCGCGCCGTACGTCGCGAACCTCGCGGCGCAGATCAAGAACACGAACCCGCTCCTGTCGGCGCCGCAGATCAAGCGGATCATCCTCGAGACCGGCGAGCCGAAGGACCACTTGAAGCCGCGGCTCCGCTCGGGGGCCATCGTCGACAACGCGAAGGCGCTGCGCGCGGCGCTCCTCTCGAAGGACCTTCCGCTCGACCAGGCCATCAGCCTCGGGAGCTCCGGGCTCATTCCGATGGAAGACAAGATCAGCATAGGCCTCCCGCCGGCCGTGTCACCGGAGGAGATGCAAAAGAAGCTCCTCGACGCGGTCCCGTCCGTGATCACGCCGGCCGAGGTCGACGAGGGGCCGGAGGCCGCCCCGCCGGTCCCGGTTACCAGTGAAGCGTCTTCTTCAACGACGGATCCAGCGACAGCGCCACTGGGCAGTTCAACCCCGCGTCCTTCAGCGCCTGAAGCGCTTCCGTTGGGATCCGCCGATCAAGCCCCTGCCAGTCGAAGCGAAGCACCAGCTCAGCTACCTTCCGCGGGGCCGCCGACATCACCTTCTGAACTTCCACCGTCACCGCCGGAAACTCAACCCCCAGCGCCCGCGCCTTCATCGCCATGATCGTGAGCATGCAGCTCGCGAGCGAGGTGCTAAGGAGATCCGTCGGCGAGAACGCCTCGCCCTTGCCCTGGTTGTCCTTCGGGGCGTCGGTTTGGATCGTGGAGCGGGAATCGAGGTGGACCGCTTCGGTCCGGAGCTCGCCCTGGTAGGCGACTTTCATCTGGTGCATGTGGAATCCTTTTTTTGAAAAAAAAGGTTCTCACAGAAAGAGGCCCCTGTTAAGGGGCCTCTCGTCATCTGGGAGGGGAACTCTAGCTCTTCAGATCGGCGAGAACCTCGGGGTTCTTCCGGTCCGAAATCGAAATCTTTTTCGGTTGCACCTTTTCCTCCTTCGGGAGGACGAGGGTCAGGACGCCGGCGTCGACACGGGCCTCGATCGCGGCCGTGTGGACGTTCTGCGGGATCGTGAAGACCCGGGTGAACTTCCCGAAGCGCCGCTCGGCCCGGAGCACGTGGACCTTCTCGCCGCGCGGGGACGCCTTCCGCTCGCCGGTGACGTAGAGGTGGTTCTCCTTGACCTCGATGTCGAGGTCTTCCCGCCCAACGCCGGGGACATCGAGCTCGATCCGGAAGGCCCCCTCCTCGTCACGGATCTCGCAGGCCGGGGTGGCCCCGCCGTCCGCCTTATAAACTCCGTCAAAGATCCGTTCGACCTCGCGCTCCCAGTCCCCGGCGAAGGGGCGCCGGAAGGGTTTCAGTTCAAAGTGATACATAGTGCCTCCTGTCGTTGGTTACGTTTCCGAGGTAGCTACTCTTCTCACTCTCCAAGATGAGGTCGGCGAAAACAACGTCAAGCCCGGGCGGTGGATTTTTTCACCGGAGCGCGAGCGCGCCGACGAGGCCCCCGGCGAGGATCGGCCAGGCGGAGTTTAGGCGGGTAAACTTGAGGACGCCAAGGGCGGCGAGCGCGATCGCCGCGGTCGGATAGCTCACGACGCTCTTCGCCCCGAGCTCGACGGTCACCAGCGCCATCAGAGCGAAGGACGCGGCGTTGACGCCGTCGAGGAACCGGGAGAGGCCCGGCGACGACCGGAGCCGCGGCAGGAACGGGGCGCTGGCCGCGACGAAGACGAACGACGGAAGGAAGATGCCGAGGGTCGCGAGGACGGCGCCGGTTCCGCCCTGCAGGAGGTAGCCGATGAAGGTCGCGGTGGTGAAGACCGGGCCCGGCGTGAACTGGCCCACGCTTACGGCGTCGAGGAGCTGGGTCGCCGTGAGCCAGCCGCGCTCGTCGACGAGCTCGTTTTTCAGGAACGCCAGGAGCACGTAGCCGGAGCCGAAGAGGACCGATCCGACCTTAAGGAAGAAGAGGAAGACGCCGCCGCCGGCGGCCGGGGCCGTCGGCGCGGCCAGCGCCAGCGGGGCGACGGAAAACTTCCCGGCCCCGGCGAGGAGCGCCCCGGCGAGGAAGATCACGGCGACTTCGCTGAACCCGAGGTAGGCGAGGCCCAGCGCGAGCGCCGCCACCGCCGCCTCCCGGGGGCCCCGGACGGCGCTCTCCCGGAACTTCATGAGCGCCAGGAAGACGATCGCCACGATCACGGGCCGGATGCCCGAGAGAACCGGTCCCAACGCCGGGAGCGTCCCAAAGCGCACGTAGAGGACCGCGAGCGCGAACACCGACAGGAAGGCCGGCAGGATGAAGGCGGCCCCGGCGATCGCGAGGCCGGGCCAGCCGCCGAGCCGGTGGCCCACGTGGATCGCGAGCTCCGTCGAGTTCGGGCCCGGGATCAGGTTGGTGGCCCCGACGAGATCGAAGAACTCGTCCTTTCCGAGCCAGCCGCGCTTCTCGACGACCTCCTCGCGCATCAGGGCGATGTGGGCGGCCGGGCCCCCGAAGCCGATCGTCCCGAGCTTAAGGAAAACCCGGAGGAGGTCGACGTTGGTGACGTTTTTGGTTCTCTGTGCCATCCCAGAAACGCTAGCAAAAATTCGCCAGTTTGCCCTAGAAAATCGAACCGCTTAACACTAAAATAACCACACATTACAGGAGACACCTATGACCAAAAAAGTGGCGGCAAAGAAGCCCAAGCCATCCCGCTCCCCGAAGAACCCCGCGAAGCCCGTCGCCCGGGCGACGGTGAAGAAAACCGCTCCGAAGCTCGTGAAGAATCCGTCGGCGGAGAAGACGAAGCCGTCCCTCGATCCGAAGGCCCAGACCGTCGAGTCCCTCCTGGAGCTCATACGCATCACCTCCACCGTCGTCCCCGACGACGTCGCCCGG
>JBILTI010000122.1:0-5778 GCA_044371595.1 Bacteriovoracaceae bacterium | reverse complement strand
CACCGGAAGAGCAGGGACGATGCGGGGATGTAGAGGTCGACGAAGTTCTGGCCCCCGAGGAGGTCCTTGACCACCTGCTCGCTGCCCGCGAGCGGCACGATCGAAAAATCGTTCCGCTGCTTCCGAACCGCCTCAATGCGTACCGATCCGAGGAGTTTCTGACTGCCGATGAGGCGCCACGCAAAGACTTCTAAGCCGAGTTCCTTCGCTCCCGTCAGGAGACAAAGGATCGTCGCGGGATCCGAAACCTTCATCAACTTATTGTCGTTTGCCACGCGGGTCTCCAAAAGCACCTTCCGGGGTTAACCGGAAGGCCTTGGGCTTAAGAAAACACAGATGCGAAAACAAGAGTACGTCTTAACCGATCAGTCTCAGTGCCGCGTTCCCCAGGCCATTCGCCTGCGAGAGCGTTGCCATCCCGGCAGCGTTTTTGATCTGCGCGGAGGCGAGCTTGGCGGTCGATTCGGCCACGTCGAGGTCTTCGATCCGCGATCGGGCGGCTTCCTGGTTCACGACGGCGACGTCGAGGTTATTGATGGTCGACGTGAGCCGCGACTGGACCGAACCGAAGTTCGCCCGGAACGCGCTCACTTTATTTATAGCTTCGTCGATCCGCTCGAGGTTGCCGATCGCATCGGACTTATCGCGGATGTTTGTTCCGCTGATGCCGAGAGACTCTGAGGACGCGTCGGTGGCGCCGGCGTCGAGCTCGATCATGTTCTCCTGGCCGCCGTAGGCGCCGACCTGGAACTGGAGCATGTCGCCCTGACCCTGGAGCAGGGGACGGCCGTTGAATGAGGTCGTCTTAGAAATCCGATCCGCTTCCTGGACGAGCTGCTCGTACTCGAGGGAGAGGTAACCGCGCTCGTTCTCACCGACCGTGTCCGAGCCGGCCTGGATCGAGAGTTCGCGCAGTCGCGTGAGGATGTTACTCGTTTCGTTCAGGCCCCCTTCGGCGACCTGAACAAGGGAGATCGCATCGTTGGCGTTCCTCGACGCCATCCGAAGACCCTTGGTTTCCGCGTCTAGCTTCTTTGCGATGGCCAGACCAGCGGCGTCGTCGGCCGACTTGGTGATTCGCTTACCCGACGACAACTTCGAAAACTCAACTTCCTGAGAGGCATTACTGACCTTCAGGTTTCGTTGAACCTCTTGCGAGGCAATGTTGGTGTTGATTCTTAACCCCATCAACGTACTCCTTAGAAGAACTACACCTGACCACTATGGTAAGGTTCACTTTCCTTATCGAATAACTCGGGTTCTATTTGAGCGCTTTTTCTCTTTTCAGACGAAAAAAATTAAGAATCGCTTGAGTTCTAGCTACTTAGATTTGGCGAGCTGGATTTTGAAATTTCTAAAGTCTTGCGATTCCCGATAAAGGCCCGAGATCGGCGAAAGCGACCGCGGGGAAAGCCAACACCAGTTATCACCAGTGCGGCGAAGGGGGACTCGAGCACGAGTATCCCTCGCTACAAGCGAAGCGAAGCATTGGAACAAGCGAACCACGCCGTTGCGGGACAGGAGATCGCACGGGGAACGTCGAAGAACGAGAAGACATCGAGGGGCCGGTCGTGGCAGAAAACGAGCGATAGGTTTACGCGTCTTGGATTTTATCGATGATCGACGTCGTCGAATAGCCGTCGACGAAGTTCAGCGAGAAGACGTCCCCGCCGTCCGCGATGACTTCGCGGCCGCCGACGATCTGGTCGATCTTCCAGTCGCCGCCCTTCACGAGGATCCGCGGCCGAACCGTCAGGATGAGCCTCAGCGGGGTGTCTTCCTCGAAGATTTCGACGAAGTCCACCGACTTCAGCTGCCCGAGCACGTACTTCCGGTCTTCTTGGTTATTGATCGGCCGCTCGGGCCCCTTGAGCCGCTTAACACTCGCGTCGGAGTTGAGGCCCACGACGAGGAGATCTCCGAGCCGCCGGGCCTCCGCGAGGTAGGTGACGTGGCCGCGGTGGAGGATGTCGAAGCAGCCGTTCGTGAAGACGATGCGCTTGCCCTGGTTCTGCCGGAGAAACGCGTCGAGCCCCGGGGAAAACATCAGGACACCCGGATAACCTTAGCGCCGGTTACCTTGTTTTGAAGATCGAAGTAGGAGAAGAGCCCGAGGCTCGCGAAGTTGAGGAGGCTCACGGCCGAACGAAGGAGCAGGGTCAGGAGCGAGAGCGACCGGTTGTCGACACCGGTGACCCGGAGGCCGAAGGCGTTCTTCCCGATAGTGGACTGGCTCGCCTTCTCGAAGATCGAAAAGTACATGAGGTAGAAGCCGCAGAAGAGGGTGACAACGAGGGGGGTGATCTCGTTCGGGTACTGGCGCCAGGCCTCCATAAGGTCCATGCTAATCGTCCGCGCCATGACGGTTACGACGGCGACGAGCGCGCCGACCACGAGGAAGAGGTCGAGGAGATACGCGAAGAAGCGCTGAACCGGAGACGCCAGGCGATAGACTTTCTCCTCCGGCGCCGGCGCCGTGAGCTCCGGAAGCGAGACCTCCGGTGCGGCGTCGCGGCCGTAGAACATCGAGAGGTCGCTCTGATAGACCGGCATCTCCTTCTTCGGAGGAAGGGCCGGCTGGATCGGACTGACGGCGACCGTGCGCTCGGTGATCACGCCCCTCACCTCGGTCGAGGTCTGGTGATGGAAGCCGAGGCCGGAGGTGATGGGTTTGAAGTCGAAGTCCATGTCCTCGATCGGCGTCGTCGGCGGCGTCTTCGTCGGCTTCGGTTGCTTCGTCGGTTCGATGTTCATAGGCGTTCCCTTTCTTTCATCATAGCAACGCTCGCGTCACTTAAGCAAACTCTGGATCAGGATCCCCGCGCCGGTCGCGACGGCCGTCGGCGTCCGTAGGATCGGCGTGGGGAGCCGCAGGCGCCGTAGTCGGGGCCGCTGGTGAAGGTAGGCGAGCTCGGCCGGAGTGAAGCCCCCCTCCGGTCCGACCACGAGGAGCCGCGGCCGCTCAGGCGCCGGCGGCGCCGCCGCGGCCGAGTCCGTTTGAGAATCGAGCAGCAGGACGTCGCCGTAGTTCTCCCACGGGACCTCCTCCCAGCGCGCCTCCCGGAGCCGGGGCAGGTAGGGGGCGTTGGCCTGCTCGGCAGAGGCGACGAGGAGCTTCTCCAGCCGCTCGGCCTCGGGCATCCGCATCTGCGAATACTCGGAGCGGACCAAGTAGACCGTTTGAAACCCGAGCTCGGTCGCTTCCCGGAGGCAGAGCTCGAGCGCGTCGCGCTTCGGCATCCCGAGCACGAGGTCGAAGTGATACGTCCGCTCGCGCCGGTACACCGTCGTCTGCCTGAGCTGGAGCTCCCGCTTGTGGATCGCCTCAACTACCGTTTCCACGAAGAGACCCTCGCCGTCCAGGAGGAGCAGCGGCTCGCCGACGGCGATCCGGACCACGTTCACAAGATGATGGAGGCCCTCGTCCCGGAGGACATATTCGGGAGCGATCTCCAGAGGACGCAGGAAATGGGCCCTCATCGGGCGGGGTTCTCGAACAGGAGCGCGGCCCAGTCGCCCTTCTCGAGGTGTTCCCGGAGGACGAACCCCCGGGATCGGTAGGGCGCGATCACGGTCGCGGCTTGGGGACGGAGAAGTCCCGAGAGGATCAGCGCGCCGCCGGGCCGGACGGCGGCGCAGAGCTGATCCCGCTCCTGAAGGAGGATGCTCTCGAGGATGTTGGCGAAGACGACGTCGTACGCCGAGAGGAACCGGTCCCGGACCTCCGGCAGAAGGAGTCGGAACGCGCGGTCCTGGAGGTCGTTGATCTCCGCGTTCTGGTAGCAGTTTTTGTTCGCCTCGGGGTCGACGTCGTAGAAATCCACCCGCGCGTCGGGAAAGAAGCGAAAGACGGAGAGGCCGAGAATCCCAGACCCCGATCCGAAGTCGAGGGCCGTCGCGACCTTCTCGCCGAGGAGGTGCTCGGTGAAGAGGCGCAGGCACAGGAACGTCGTTTCGTGGCTTCCGGTGCCAAAGCCCATGCCGGGGTAGATGTAGATCTGCCGCTCGCTCGCCGAGCGGTAATCGCGGCTCCAGGAGGGGATCACCTCGAGCTTCTCGTTGACCGGGATCGGCGCGTAGTGCTTCTTCCACTCGGCGTTCCAGTCCTCGGACCGCCGCTCCTCGAGCTGGGATTCGCAGAGGCAGTCGCGGCGGACGAAGGCGAGGAAGTCCGCCGCGGCCCTCCCGTCGGTGAAGAAGAAGCGGTAGTTATTGGGCGCTCCGAGGACGCGGTCCTCGACCTCGTCGAGGACGTCCTGGGGGAGGTCGCCGCCGGAGTAGGAGCGCGCGCCGAGGAGTTCGTCGACGGCGGGCTCGTCGAGGGAAAACTCCTCGATCCCCGCGGCCGAGAAGTCGTTCACGGCGTGCGATTCGAGGGACACCCACTGGCCCGGGGAGGGCTGATAGTGAAATAGAGTTACGATCCAAAACGTGTCCATAAAATTCCTTTAAAGTCATGGTTTTATAGCGTACTTTTCGAACGCTGTGACGCTAAAAAAATTACATTGCCCAAGGTTTTCTTGCTTAGAAGCGGGGGAATCTGTTAGAACACGAACCCGATATGCATAAAATTTTCATCATCGGTATCGCAGGCGGATCGGGCTCGGGCAAGACAACTTTCGCGAAGAAGGTTATGAAGGCCGTAAACCACGATCATTCGTCCCTGCTCCACATGGACTCCTATTACCTGCCGACGGTGCCGAAGGTTAACGGGAAGGCGAACTTCGACCATCCGGACGCGTTCGACTGGAACCTCCTCCGCCGCCACCTGGCCGAGCTCAAGCTGGGCCGGGCGATCGAATGTCCGGTCTACGACTTCGCAAACTCCACGCGGTCCGACAAAGTCGAGACCGCTGGCCCGTGCCGCGTCGTCCTCTTCGAGGGGATCTTTTCCCTCTACGATCAGGAGATCCGCGAACTCCTGGACATCAAGTGCTTCCTCCACGTCGACTCGGACATCCGCTTTACCCGGCGGCTCCACCGCGACGTAAAGGAGCGAGGCCGCTCGCTCGAATCGGTCATCTCCCAGTACTACGATACGGTCCGGCCCATGTACCAGCGCTACCTCGACCCGCAGAAGCAGTACGCGGACTTCACCGTCGGCGAAGAAACCGATGTCGCGGCCCTCATCCTCGCCGCGCGGATCAAGGAGTTCCTCCGTCCGGTGGCCGCGGCGGAGCTTCGCCCCGAGGCGTCGCTCTAGCTCTCCCGGCGGTGCCATCCGGCGATTCCTCTGTTACAATCCAGGCACAAAAGGGGATCGCCAGTGAAGAACAAGTACTTTAGCATCTTACCCATCGGCGGGGTGCAGGAGATCGGCTCAAACATGACGCTGATCCGCACCGCCGACGAAGACGTCATCGTCGACTGCGGCCTCCTCTTTCCCTACGAAGAATGCTTCGACATCAACTACCTGGTGCCAGACTTTTCGACGCTCGACGCGAACCGGGTTTCCGCGATCGTCATCACCCACGGCCACGAGGATCACATCGGCGGCGTCGCGCACCTCCTCAAGGCCTTCCCGCACCTCAAAATCTACGCGACCCGCTTTACCCTCCACCTGATCCAGCGGAAGCTCGAGGATCACAAGGTGAAGTTCACCTACGAGCTCTACGACGGAACCTCGGAGCTCCGCTTTTCCGGCGTAACCATCTACCCGGTGCACGTGAACCATTCGATCCCGGAAACCTGCGGCCTCGTGATCCAATCGCGGAACAAGGAATGGGGAGCGCTCTACACCTCGGACTTCAAGGTGGACCTCTATTCGACGCACGAGGC
>JBILTI010000013.1:0-11226 GCA_044371595.1 Bacteriovoracaceae bacterium | reverse complement strand
CTCCGAGTGCCGGCACACGGCGTACTTCCTCGACTCGACCAGCATCCTGAGCGACGGAAAGACCACCGCCGAGCGCGAGCTCCTCTCCGACCTCCGGGCCCTCATCGGCCGCCCCGAGGAGCGGATCTTCATCACCCTCTTCGCGTCGAACGTCCACCGCATGAACGCGATCGCGAAGCTCGCGATCGTCGAGGGGCGCAAGGTGGTCATCATGGGCCGCTCGCTCAAGACCTACATGGATTCGGCCTTCGAGACGGGCCACAGCGAGATCCCCGCGGACCAGCTGTTCCTCCCGGAGCAGGTCAAGGGCCAGACCGGAAAGATGCTTGTTTTCCTCTCCGGTTGCCAGGGTGACTTCCTCTCCGCGCTCCGCCGCTTCAGTTACGGCGAAGACGGCACCTTCAAGCCGGGCCCGGGCGACCTCGTCGTCTTCAGCTCCAAGGTCATCCCCGGAAACGAAAAGAAGATCTACCGGATCTACAACAAGCTCACGGAGTTCGGCGCGATGATCTTCACCGCGAGCGACCACCTTATCCACGCTTCGGGCCACCCAGGGAAGGAGGACCTGCACATCGTCCTGAAGAACTTCTGCCCGGATTTCTACTTCCCGATCCACGGCGAATCCTACCTCCTCCGGAAGCACTTCGAGTTCATCCGCGAGTGCTACCCGAAGGTCTCGGCGCACCTGATCTACAACTTCCAGGAAGTCATACTCGGAGACGGGACGATCAAGATCGAACACC
This sequence comes from Bacteriovoracaceae bacterium, assembly GCA_044371595.1. Taxonomy (GTDB): domain Bacteria; phylum Bdellovibrionota; class Bacteriovoracia; order Bacteriovoracales; family Bacteriovoracaceae; genus Peredibacter. Next base: position 10,483 of record JBILTI010000013.1, on the reverse strand, counting down.
GCGAGGTGAAGGAGCCGAGGCTGATCCACGGCCGGAGCCTCGAGATCGAGAAGACCCAGGTGTCCCAGCGGCGCAAGATGGCCACCCAGGGCGCGGTCTTCGTCAGCTACCACCGGCCTTCGGCGCACCTCGAGGTCTCGCTCCTCGGACTCCCACTCGCCGCGAACGATCACGTCGAGAACCTCCGAAAGAAGCTGCTTGAGCAAATCAGGCGAGATCTCCTCGGCCGGGAGGACAACTACTTCAAAGACCAGGTGAAGATCGCCACCCGGCAGTTCTTCAATAACTTTCTCGGCTACAAGCCGGTAACAGAAGTTCATTTATATTAGGCGTTGATCTACAATAGGGGAGATGGAAAACACCGCCCTCATCCTCATCGTGGTCACCCTGTTCCTGCTGGTGATCATCGTGGGTCTCCTCACGGCCCTGGTCTTCAAGCTCCTCCGGCAGCCGCCGGCGGCGCCAACCGTCGCCGAGCGCACCGACGGGGCCCCGCTCTCGGACGTCACCCGCGCCGAGTTCCACCCGGCGATCCTCGAGCGGCTCAAGGAAGCCGAGCGGCTGAAGCCCCGGCGCGCCGAGCTCTTCTGCCCGAACCACACGGAGGAGCCGGGCGAGGTCACCTGCGCGATATGCGACCGGCTCTTCTGCAAGGCCTGCATCAAGCCTTTCAAAACCATGCACTTCTGCAAGGAGCATCTGCCCCTCGTCATGCGCCACGACTGGGACGAGGTGCTGACGGTTAAGACCTCGACGGCCGACCCGGAGCAAGGGGTTCGCCTCTTCGACGTGAAGAAAGACCTCTTCAAGGAGCGGGACATTCCGACGTACATCGAGACCCACTACAAGATCAATGTCGACCAGGATTTCATCGAGACCTACCTCGTGCTCTTCGCGATCCGCAAATCCGTCGCCGAGCTCCGCGAACGCCTAAAGGAATTTCAGCTCTAAGCAAAAAAAAGGCCCTCTCGCGAGGGCCTCCTGGAGGAGTTAGATCTGGGTGTCGTGCCCGCGATCGTTCTTCTTCATGAACGACGGGGTATCGAACTCGTCTTCGTCGAAATTGAAGAAGCCGAGCTTCTCGGCGATCGACTTGATCCGGCTCTCGCGGGTCTGCGCCACCTGGGCCGTGACGTTCGCGGCTGGCTCGGCGGTGTCGAAGTGCGCGTACTCGGGACGCTCGACGACGGCCGGGGCCTTCGGTGGAACCGGGGCAGCGTGCGGCGTGCTGGCCTCGAAGTTCTTCTGCGATTCGTACTTGGAGGCCGCCGACTGGAGCTTCTCCGCCCAGTTGATCTTAGGCCGGGCGGTCTCCGCCGGCTTCTGGTCTTCGAGGTCGAAGGTGATCTCCGATTTCACGGCGTAGTCGGTGTTCCGGTCCATCGCCTCTTCGCGCGGCTCGGGCCGGGACAGTTCGGCGCGCGGGTTTTCCATCCGCGATTCGGTCCGGGGAGCTTCCATCCGGGACTCGGTCCGCGGCTCCTGCTTCGGGGCTTCCGTCCGCGGCGCCTCGGCGCGCGGTGCCGGTTTCGTTTCTAACGGCTCGACCCGCGGTGCGGGCGCGGCCTGAACCGGAACCTCGCGGACCGGGGCGGCGGCCGGTCGTGCCGTCGCGTAACTGCCGACGGTCGCTTCTTTCCGGGCGGTCTGGAGGCCTGTCGCGATGACGGTGACCTTAACGAATTCACCCATGTTCTCGTCGATGACGGTGCCGAAGATGATCTCGGCATCCTCGTCGGCGGCTTCCATGATGAGCGTCACGGCCTGGTTCGTCTCGTGCATGGTGAGCGACGAGTTTCCGGTGATGTTAATGATGATCCCGGTGGCGCCGTCGATCGACACGTCCTCGAGGAGCGGCGAGCTGATAGCCTGCTTCGCGGCCTTGGTCGACCGCTCGGGACCCGTGGCGGTGCCGGTCCCCATGAGCGAGAGGCCCTTGTTCGTCATGACCGTGGAGACGTCGGCGAAGTCGGCGTTGATGTGCCCGGTGTTGTTGATCAGGTCGGAAATCCCCTGGACGGCGTTCAGGAGAACCTCGTCGGCCGCCTTGAACGTATCAACGAGCGAGAGGTTCTCGCCGGCGAGCTGGAGGAGCCGCTGGTTCGGGATGCAGATGAGCGAGTCGACGGACTCTTCGAGGGAGCGGATCCCTTCTTCGGCCTGCCGGGACCGCTTCTTCCCTTCGAACACGAAGGGCTTCGTGACGACGCCGACGGTGAGGGCGCCGAGCTCGCGCGCCAGCTTCGCGATCACCGGGGCGGCCCCGGTGCCGGTCCCGCCGCCCATTCCGGCGGTGACGAAGACCATGTCGGCCCCGTCGAGCACCTCGGAGAGCTTCTCGTAATCCTCGATCGCGGCCTTCCGGCCGACTTCCGGGTTCGCGCCGGCGCCGAGGCCCTTGGTGACGTTCCCGCCGAGCTGGATCTTCGTCCCCGCGAGGTTCGCGGCGAGCGCCTGCGAATCGGTGTTCGCGACGATGTATTCGACCCCCATCAATCCGGACCGGATCATGGTGTTAACAGCGTTACAGCCGCCTCCGCCGACGCCGATGACTTTGATCCGGGCGCCGGTTGGCTGGTTAGAGTTGTCCGCGATATCGAACATAAGCAGGTCCTCCGAAATTAGAAAATTTCCCTAAACACGTTTTTTAACGATCTTCCTAGTTTATCAAACATATCCGATTCGTCTTGTACTTTTTCTTCCGCGGTCCGCGCGTGCGAGACGTGCTTCGACTCCTGCAGGAGCCCGAGCACCGTCGAAAACTTCGGGTGCTGCATGGCCGTGGTCATGCCGCCGAACGCGGCCGGGTACCCCATCTTCACAGGTTTCTCGAGGTAGTACTCCGCGAGCTCGGGGAGGTGCTTGATCAGGGCACCGCCCCCGGTGAGCACGAAGCCCCCGGTGATGACGTCTTGCAAGTTCTTCTCCAAGATCAGCTCGCGGACGACGGAGAAGAGTTCCTCTGCCCGCGCCCCAAGAACTTCGGCCACAAAGGTCAGCGAGACCTCCCGGGGTCTGGTGCCAGAAAGGCCCTGAACCGTGAGGTAGGTTTCCTTCAACTGGTTATCTTTTAGGACCGTTCCGTGGGCCAGTTTGATCCGCTCCGCCTCGTTGTGCGGGATCTTCAGCGCGACCGCGAGGTCGTTCGTAAAGTGGTTTCCGCCGAGGGGGATGATCTGGGAGTGCAGAAGGCTTCCGTCCTTCCAGACGGCGACGTCAGTGGTTCCGCCGCCGATGTCGATCAGGACCACGCCGAGCTCCTTCTCCTCAGTCGTGAGGACCGAGCGTGAGCTCGCGATCGGCTGGAGGATCACCTCGTTCGCGACGAGCCCCGCCTGCTCCACGCACTTAACGAGGTTATGGATCAGAGGCGTCTTCCCGGTCACGATGTGGACGTTGACCTCGAGCCGCGAGCCGCACATGCCGATCGGGTTCTTGATGCCGACCGTGTTGTCGACCTTGAACTCCTGCGGGATCACGTGCAGGATCTCCCGGTCCGAGGGGATCAGGACGGCCTTCGCGGCCTCGATCACCCGGTCGACGTCAGACTGGTTGATCTCCTTGTTCTTCACCGGCACGACGCCAGAGGAGTTGAAGCAGTAGATGTGGTTTCCGGCGATGCCGACGGTGGCCGACTCGAGCTCGTCGATCCCGGCCATGAGCTTCGCCTCTTCGATCGAGCTCCGGATGCTCTCGACGGTCTTCTCGATGTTCACCACCGAGCCCTTCTTGAGGCCGTTGCTCGGGTGCGAGCCGACGCCGAGGATCTCGAGATTTTTAGCGGTTCTATGCGCGATGAGCGTGCAGACTTTCGTGGTTCCGATGTCCAAAGCGACGATGACACTTTTGGTACTCATGAGATTCCCTTCTCAATTACTCTTCGCCGGGCGAAGAGGGCAGATTCATTCTGACTCGAAAGAGGCGCTCTTTGCCTCTCGTAAAATTCTAAATTTTGTCAGAAAACTTGACAACAACCTTTTTCGAATTTACCAGGTTGATGCTCGTCGGGAACCGCCGGTTCTTCCCCACGTAACCCACGATCTTCGTTAGCTTCGTCAGCTTCTTTCCCCCGAGAGCGAAAATGATCGTCAAGTCGTTGTTTTTGCTCACAATGATTTCCGAGATCTGCTTCCGCAGGTCGCGGTCCATCTTTTTTACAAAGTTCGCGAGGTCGACCGGTGCGCGGGCCTCGAGCTGCTCCATCGAGATCGCCAGGAGCGGGAGCGGGTGCGCGAGCTTCTTCTCCGCGCGCATCAGGTTCTCGTACTGGGGTTCATACATGCGGGCGTTGTCAGCGAGGATCGCCGAGTAGTGCTCCTGCCCGTTGGGCTTGTACACCTGAACCTTCGCGAGCGGCTCCGGGCACTCGAGGTGGAGCCGGAGGCGCTTCACCACCGGGTTGTACGAGATCCGGTAGTCGCTCAGGAAGTACTTCTCGTCGAGCTTTTCCGCGAGGATCTTCTCCTTCACGTCCTTCAGCGAGTGGTTCTTCTCGAACTCCTTCATGAGGAGGAGGGTCAGGAGGCCCGAGGACTTCGACGGGCAATACCCGAAGGTGGTGCGGTAGGTGATGTTTTTCTGAGTGAACTGGTCAGGCACCGTCGCTCGGGAGAGCGCCGGGAGGATTAGGAAAAATACTAAAAGGGATCGCACCATGATTCAATCATAGGGGATTTTCACTTCCAGTTCAAATTCAATTCCATAAAACTCGTCGGCGCTCGCTTTTATGATCCCCACCAGCGTCGCGAATTCGTCCCACGTGGAGGCGCCGGTGTTCTCGACGAAGTTCGCGTGAGTCGGACTCACGCGCAGGCCCCCGACGACGAGGCCCTTGAGGCCCAGGAGGTCGATGAGCTTTCCCGCCGGCAGCTCTTTGTGCGGGTTCTTGAAGACGCAGCCGCAGTTGCGGGTCGCGAGGGGCTGGGACTTCTTCCGGTACTCGAGGTAGTCGCGGATCTTCTGCGGGATGGCCGGATCGATGCCCCGATGGACGAACGTCGCCCCGACGATCACCTCGCCGGGAGCGACGAAGTGATTGTGCCGGTACGAGAAGCTCGCCGGGCCGATCGCCTCTTCCCGGAGCTCGCCCTCCGGCGTGACGAGCTCGACGTGGCTGACTAGGGGGCCGATCTCGCCGAGGTTCGTTCCGGCATTCATGAAGATCGCCCCGCCGAGCGAGGCGGGGATGCCGGTGAACACTTCCCAGCCGGCGAGGCCGAAGCGGATCGCGTGGCCGGAGAGCTGGTTGAGGCCAACGGAGGCGGGCAGCCGATAGCGGTCCCGGACGACGTCGAGGTAGCCGGGATCGAATGGTAGATCGAGGTAGATGATCAGGTCCTCGCAGACGGGCGGGAGGATCTGGTTTGCCCCCCAACCGACGACGAGGTAGGACCGCCGGTGCTTCCGGAGGAGCGGCAGGAGCGCCCGGACCGCGGCGACGCTTCGAACCTCGACGAGATCTCCCCGGGAGGCGAGCCGCATGGTCGTGAACCGCGTGAGGTCGTGGTCGGGGTGAAACGTCAGGTCGGGGAGGAGAGCGAGGTCGTCCGCAAGGCTCATAGGGTCTTTACGAGCTCGCGGATCTTCTTCGAGATGGCGCCGGCACCGAGGGTTACGAACACCGTATCCTGATTCCGCAGCTCGGCCAAGAGCCCCTTCATCCCGTCGAGCGCGGGGAGGAAGTGGGCGTTCTTTCCGCGGGCGCGCATCGCCGCGACGAGGGCTTCGGAGGTGATCCCCGGAATCGGCGCCTCGGAGGCGGCGTAGATCGGCGCGACGAAGACTTCGTCGGCGCCCGCGAAGCACTCCTGGAACTCGTTCCAGAAGTTCTGGGTCCGGGTATACCGGTGCGGTTCGAAGACCACGCAGAGCTTCCGCCGGTCCACCTTCCGCAGGGTCGAGATCGTCGCCCGGATTTCCGTCGGATGGTGGGCGTAGTCGTCAATGACCACGAAGGAATCGTCTTCGAAGAGCTTCTCGAGCCGGCGGCCCACGCCCTGGAAGCTCAGGAGGCCTTTTTGAATGACGTCCCAGCCAAGCCCCGCCTCATGTGCGATAGAAACGGCGGCAAGAGCATTAGAAACATTATGAAGGCCCATAAGGTGAGTCTTGAGTCGGAGAACCTTTTCCCCCTGGTGGTAGAGGTCGAATTCGGTACCGCCGGCGGCGAGGACAACGTTCTTGGCGACATAGAGGGCGCTCTCTCCTTCGAGCTCGATCCCGTACCAGAGGACCGGGCGCTTAACTTTCGGTTTGATGGCGACGGAGGTTTCGTCGTTCGCGTTCAGGGCGACGCGGCCGTAAAACGGCAGCTTGTTAACAAACTCCACGAAGGCGTCCACAATCTTGTCCTTCGTCCCGTAGTGGTCGAGGTGGTCGTCGTCGATGTTTGTCACCGCCGCGACGATCGGGTTCAGGAGGAGGAACGAGCCGTCGGACTCGTCGGCCTCGGCGATGAGGAAATCCCCGTCGCCCTTCCGTGCGTTGCCGCCGAGGTTCCGGACGATCCCGCCGATGATGTAGGTCGCGTCGAGCTTCGCCTCTTGGAAGATCGTGGCGATGAGACTCGTCGTCGTCGTCTTCCCGTGGGAGCCGGCGACAGCGATCCCGAACTTGAGCCGCATGAGCTCGGCGAGCATCTCCGCCCGGCGGATCATCGGAATCTCGAGTTCCCGGGCGCGGATGACCTCCGGATTCTTCGGATCGATCGCCGAACTGTAGACGACAAGGGTCGAACCCTCGACGTTCTCGGCCCGGTGGCCGATGCGGATCTCGGCGCCCTTGCGGTGGAGGTTCTCGGTGACCGTGGAGGCGTTGAGGTCCGAGCCCGAGACCTGGTAGCCCAGGTCGAGGAGGACCTCGGCGATCCCGCTCATGCCGATGCCGCCGATTCCGATGAAGTGAAGTTTCGTTGCCTTAAGCCATCCCAACATGAGCTTTTATCTCTCTTAAAACGACGTCGCAGGTGTGATTCCCCGAGGACGGATTTTTGCTGTACTTTAACTCCTGTCGCGAAGCCTTGGAAAGGAATTCCTGCGTCCGGCGTACGGCGGCGTCGTGCGGGAGTTTCGTATCGAGGACCTCGACCGTGAAGTCCGCCTCGTCCCGGAAGATCTCGGCGTTCAGGACCTGGTGGTTGTCCGTGGCCGCCGGGTACGGGAAGATCAGGACCGGCTTCTTGATGATCGCGAGCTCGGAGACCGTGCTGGCCCCGGACCGGGAGACGATGACGTCGCACCACTCGTATTCTTTCTGCATGTCATCGATGTAGGCGAGGGGGACGTAGTTCACCGCCGTCGCTAGTACCGGCGCCCGGGTCTCTCCGCCCAGCTGGTGGTGGATCGAAAGCGGGAGCACCGCCGGATCCCGGACCACGTCCCAGATCACCTTGTTGATCTGCTGGGCGCCGAGGCTTCCGCCGAAGACCAGGACCTTCAGTTCGCCGTCGAAGGCCTTCGTCGGCGCGGGCCGGATCGCCTTCCGCGTGGGGTTTCCGACGACGCGGACCTTCTTCGCGAGCGCCTCCGAGAGGCCGCGGGTCTTGGAGAAGTGGACGAAGATCCGCGTCGAGATCCAGCCGAGGATACGGTTCGTGAGACCCATGACCGCATTCTGCTCGATGATGAACACCGGAATCCGGAGGAGGTAACCCGCGAGGAGCGTCGGGCCGCAGACGTAGCCGCCGGCGCCGACGATGACCCGGGGCCGGTCCCGGAGAAAGTCGAAGAGGATCACGAGAAAGCTCAGGAAGTTTTTAAGGACGTTGCCGGCGAGCTTCACCGGATTGCTCGTTCGGAGCGGCTGCGACGAAAGGTGCCGGACGGCCTGGCCTTTGAAAAGCTTGTGGTCGAGGGGCCGCTGGCCTGTCAGGTACCGGACCCGCCAGCCGTCGCCGGAGAGGGCCTCGCCGATCGCGAGGGCCGCGTTGATGTGGCCGCCGGTGCCGCCGGCCACGAGGACCGCGTAGGAATTCTTCATCATGTTTGTTTCCCGTTCGCTCAGTTAAACGCGCTCTTGAGCGCGCCGACCGGATTCTGGCGTCTCTTGCTCCGGACGTCCTTCGCGTCCCCGGGCTGGATTTTCACGCACGCGAAGACGAGGCCCAGCGCCGCTAGGTTCGCCACCATTGACGAGCCGCCGTAGCTCACGAAGGGAAGGTTAAGCCCCTTCGTCGGGAGCACCCCGAGGACCACGCCCATGTTCATGAACGCCTGGAATCCGATCGCGAAGATGATAGCAGAAACCAAGATACTTCCAACCCGCGATTTAAGGGAAACGGCTATCTTGAAGCCGTTGAATATGAAACTGAGAAACATCAGTACCGTCGCGAGGACGCCGAGGAAGCCGAGCTCCTCGCCGACGACGGAGAAGATGAAGTCGTTGTAGGCCTCCGGGAGATAGAAAAGCTTTTCTTTGCTGTTCCCGAGGCCCTGCCCGAAGAACGCCCCGTTGGCGAACGCGAGGAAAGACTGGATCACCTGGAACCCCGAGCCCCGCGGGTCCTTCCACGGATCGAGGAACGTAAGGAGGCGCTTCACCCGGTACGGCGCGGAGATCAGGATCCCGAAGGCGCCGATCATCCCGACGACGAGGACCGAATAGAAGTACTTCCGCGGGAACGAGCTCAGGAAGGCGATGAAGCCGATGATGAGCGCGGAGATGAAGAAGGTCCCGAAGTCCGGCTGGAGGACGAAGATCGCAAGCGGATAGACGATCCCCGAGAGGTAGACGACCCGCTGCTTCGGCGTGTAGTTGTTAAAGTTCTCGAAGTAGCGGATCGCCGCCAGCATGAGCGTGTACTTCAGGAACTCGCCGGGCTGTAGGTGCATGAAGCCGAGGTTCAGCCAGCGCTTCGAGCCCTTGATCACCACCCGGAGGCCCGGGACGAGCGTCAGGGTAACGAGGACACCGAAGACCGCGTTAATCGTGTAGGCGTGCCGGTAGAGGTAGAGAATCTTGAGTTTCGAGAAGACCAGGGCGGCGGCGAGGCCCAGCGCGATGAACACGAGCTGCTTCATCAGGAAGTGGTAGCTCGAACCCATGTTCTCCGTCGCATACATGTAGCTCGCGGAGAAGACCATGATGACGCCGAAGAGGATGAGAAAGAAGACGTTGATGAGGAAGTAGTTGGTTAACTTTTCTAGTCGGCTATTTTCACTCATTGAAAACTACTCTGGTTGGGGTTTCCTCCAGTGTAGCCTGAGTTAGTATCCGTCTCAATACCATTGTTTGCAAATGGGTGGCAGGGACCACGGGGGCCTGAGGCGAAGCTCAGGCCTCCGGGCGCAGGCTAGAGCTGGAAGATGAGCTTCTTGTAGTAGTTCCCCTTCTCCTCGAAGTCCCGAAAGACGTCGGTCGACTCGTTCCCCGGACAAAGGAGGATCGTGTCGCCGGTGCGGGACTTCTGGTACGCGAGGAGGACGGACTCGTCGAACGAACCGACGAGAAACGTCTGGGTCATGTCGCCGAGGATCCGGTTCATCGTCTCCTTGACCTCGCCCACGAGGACGAGCACCCGGACCTTGTCCTTGATGATCCCGGCGTACTTGTCGAACGGAATCCCTTCGATCTCCTTGCCGCCGGCGATCAGGATCACCTGGTCCTTGAACGCATCGAGGGAAACCTTGAGCTCGTCCATGGTCTCGGACTTCGAGTCGTTGTAGAAGCGGACGCCGTTCTTTTCGACGACGAACTCGAGCCGGTGCGGGATCCCCGGGAACTTCTCGATGCACTGCTGGATCGCCTGGTCGGAGACCTTGAGGGCCTTGCAGGCGGTCATGGCGGCCATGAGGTTCTCGCGGTTGTTGACGCCGACGATCCGCATCTCCGTGACCTTAAACTCGGAGTGGAAGTGGATGTTGGAGTGGATCCGCTTGTCGTGGAAGTGCGTCCCCTGGATCTCGGAGATGACCCCCATGGTGACGAAGGACTTGCGCGAGTACCAGAAGGTCTGGGCCTGCGAGGAACGGAGCACGGAGTTCGAGGCGAGCTTGTCGAAGTTCACGACGAGGTAGTTCTCCGGGCCCAGGTTCCGGGCGACCTTGAGGGCCGTGTCGATGTACTCGGCTGAGCTCTTGAAGCGACCCAGGAGGTTCTTCTCTTCGAGGTTCGGGTAGACCGCGAGGACCGGCTTGAAGTTTTCGACGGTCTGGAGCTGCTGCGGAGAGACCTCGATCACGCAGAAGTCGACCTCCTCCCGGTTCGGAAGGCTCAGGAAGTTGATGAACGGCTCCTCGGAGGTTCCGCCGACGAACACCGTCTTCCGGTCGAGCTTCAGCGTGTAGCCGATCATGTGGCTCGTGATCGTCCGGCCGTGCGAGCCGCAGACGGCGACGATCGGCTTGGTACAGTTCTCGACGGCGAAGGCGAAGTCGGAGTAGACCTTTCGGCCGTGCTCGCGGGCGACCTTAAGCTGGGGGAGGTTCGGGTCGACGGAGGACGAGTAGACGACGAGGTCGGCCTCGATGAAATCCTCGTCCCGATG
>JBILTI010000029.1:0-9043 GCA_044371595.1 Bacteriovoracaceae bacterium | reverse complement strand
AGGGTCATGCTCGGCGTCGGCGTGATCTTCTTCAGCCGCTTCACCTGCTTGTTTAGGTCGAAGATCGGCTTGATGTCGGTGACCTTGATGTCGCAGCCCCACTGAGTGAACAGGTGGATCAGCGCAAAGCCGGTCTTCCCGAGGCCCACGACGAGGACTTTTTTCCCTTTATATTTTTCCATAAGAACTCCTTAGATGTGTTAGCGCAGTTTCAGCGTCGCGAGCGCCAGGATCGCGAAGATCAGGCTGACGATCCAGAACCGGACGATGACCTTCGTCTCGGGCCACCCGGTGAGTTCGAAGTGGTGGTGGATCGGCGCCATCTTGAAGATCCGCTTGCCGCGGGCCTTGAACGAGGCGACCTGGAGGATGACCGAGACCGCTTCGATGACGAAGATCCCGCCGATCAGGACGAAAAGGAACTCATTCTTGGTGAGCACGGCGATCGTCCCGAGGCAGCCGCCGAGCGAGAGCGAGCCGACGTCCCCCATGAAGATTTCCGCCGGGTAGGCGTTATACCAGAGGAAGCCGACGCCGGCGCCGATCACGGCCGACACGAGGACGAGGAGTTCGCCGACGTCGGGGACGTGCGGGATGAAGAGGTAGTTCGCGAGCTCCGTGTGGCCCGAGAGGTACGAGAGGAGGCCCAGCGTCGCCGCGGAGATGATCGTCGGACCGATCGCGAGGCCGTCGAGGCCGTCGGTCAGGTTGAGGGCGTTGGATGAGCCGACGATCACGAAGGCCGCGAAGGGAACGTAGAACCAGCCGATGTCGAGAGCCGGATCCTTAACGAACGGCAGGTACACCTGCGAGTCCGTGACGTTCCAACGGATCATCACGTACGAAGCGAGGAGCGCCGTCGAGAACTGCCAGACGAGCTTCTGTCGCGCCGAGACGCCCTTCGTGTTCTTCTTCAGGACCTTCAGATAGTCGTCGAGGCCGCCGAGGAAAAAGTAGGAGATCGTCACGAAGAGGGCGATGAGGAAGGGAAACGAAACGAAGTTCCCGCAGACCGCGCAGGCGATCATCGCCGAGCCGAGGATGAAGACGCCGCCGAAGGTCGGCGTGCCCTTTTTCTTCTTGTGCGATTCGGGGCCCTCGTCGCGGATCGTTTGTCCAAACTGCCGGAGCTTCATGAGGGCGATGAAGCGCTTCCCCCAGAAGATCGAGACGAGGGTTGCGATGATGAACGCGAGGAAGGAGCGAAACGTAATGTACTTGAAGACGTTAAACAATTGGAAGTTTTGACTTAGCGGGTAAAGCCAATGATACAGCATGTTTATCCCTTTAAAAAAGATAAACTTAAGTTATATCGAACAGTGACTCCAATTGTAAAGAGCGCGACCCTTTAATAAAGTGGATCGCGAACTTCTTCAAACACTCGTTCCGGTACTCATCCTTAAAGCCGGCGCAAGAGGCGCGGCCTCGGCCCTCCGGATTTCCCTTGAGGTAGTGGGCGGCGAAGCGGCCAACGAAGAACACCTGCGTGAAGCCGAGCGCCTTCACGAACTCGCCCACCTCTCTGTGATACTGGGGAGTTGTCTCCCCGAGTTCGTTCATATCCCCGAGCACGACGCAGGCTTCACCGAGCTGGTACCCCTGGGCGAGGACGCTCTCGCGGAAACCTTCGAGGGCCGCCTTCATCGACGAAGGGTTCGCGTTATACGCGTCCAGGTAGACGGAGCGGCCTTCAAACTGAATCCACTCTGAACGGTTCTTCGTCGGCCGGAAGTCCTTACACGCTTCGGCGAAGCGGGTCCGGTGCTCGGGGTAGAGCGTCGCCGCGATGAAGAGGCACGTGATCAGGTTGAGCTTGTTGTGGCGACCCGTGATGTGCGCGTTCCGCGCCACAAGGTGCGTCCCGCGGTGGTGGAGTTCGGCGCCGTCTTCGAGGTAGGTGATCCGCGCCTGCGCGTCCCGGGCCTCGCCGTAGGTCACAGACCCCGCCGTCGGCTCCAGCCGGCGGAGATAGGGGTCGTCGAGGTTGACGAGGAAGAAGCCCGTCCCCGCGGTGACGTCCCGGACGGCGTGGTAGAGGAAAGCCTCTTCTTCGAAGACCTTCTCCTCGGTTCCGAAGAACTCCATGTGGGTCGCCCCGATGTTCGTCGTGATCCCGGCCGACGGCTGGGCGATGTCGCAGAGGACCCGGATCTCGCCGGGGTGGTTGCTGCCGAGCTCGAGGACGACGACCTCGGTCCGGTCGGTCACGTTCAGGAGCGTCAGCGGCACGCCGAGGTGGTTGTTGTTGTTCTTCTCGGTGGCGACGACCCGTCCCGAGAGCACCTCGCGGAGGAGGAACGAGAGCATCTCCTTGTGCGTCGTCTTGCCGTTCGAGCCGGAGATCGCGAAGACCACGTTCCGCGGGTTCTTCCCCTTCCACTCCCGAACGTGCCGGTGGGTCAGCTCCTGGAGGAAGGTGACGCTGTCCCGGACGGGGACGAACTCCGTCGCCGGGTAGGCCGCGCGGAGGTCCCGGACCTTCGCGTCGTTCACCGGATCCTGCTGGAAGAAGACGAGCGGGCACTCCCGCTTCAGCAGGTCGCCGATCAGGTCGAGCGGATTGACCTTCGCGCCGGGGATAGCCACGAAGGCGCCCGGGTGCTGGTACTTCCGGGTGTCCGTAAAGAAGTCGAGGTGGCCCGGGCGGCGAACCGGCGCGAGCACTGCGGGACAGGAGGAGAGAAGCGAGAGGTTGATCATGTGCCCTTCCTTGCGAGAAACGATTCGACTTCGGCGATGTCACTATAGGGATGCTTGACGCCGTTAACGAGTATGTAGTCCTCGTGGCCCTTCCCCGCGAGGAGTAGGACTTCCTTCCCCGCGAGTTCTTCGAAGGCGCGGCGGACGGCCGCGGGCCTGTCGACGATCCGATGGATCCGGTCCCCGGACATCCCGGCCAGGATGTCGGCAATGATATGACTTCGTCGGCGTAGGCCTCGGCAATTTTTCCCATCTGCGATCGCTTCCCGCGGTCGCGATCCCCGCCGCAGCCGAAGAGGACCTTCAGCCGGTGCCCGGGGAACGCCTCGCGGATTCCCCGACAGATGTTCTCAAGCGCGTCTGGCGAGTGGGCGAAGTCGACGACGATGAAGCCCTCGCGGTAGGGCCGGATGTAGAAGCGGCCGTCGGGCGGGGCGAGCCGGTCGTAGACGGCCGGGACCCGGATCCCGAAGGCGTCTTCGACGATGGCCGCCGCGACCTCGAGGTTATTCCGGTTGAACCGGGCGGTGAAGAAGAGCGGCAGCGGCAACGCGATCTCCCGCGCCGGAGAAACCCGCTCGGTCCGCCGTCGGATGCGTTCGAAGAGCTCCTCCTGCTCCAGCGGCACGAAGACGCGGGCGCCGGGAGCGAGGTAGTCGAAGAGGAGCATCTTCGAATCGAAGTACGCCTCCATGGTCTTGTGGTAGTCGAGGTGATCCTGGGAGAAGGAGAGCCAGCCGGCGGCGGCGAACGTAAGGCCGAAGAGCCGACCCTGGGTCAGCGCGTGGGAGCTCGCTTCGAGGACGCAGAAGTCCTTGCCGGCTCCGAAGCGGTGGAGGAACTTCCGGAGGTCGACGAGGTTCGGGGACGTGAGGCCGAAGTCGAGGAGCGTCCGGTGGCCTTCGCGGACGCCGAGGGTCCCGATCGAGATCCCGCGCTTCCCGCAGAGTTCTCCGAGCTGCAGCACGAGGTCGGCCGTCGTTGTCTTGCCGTTGGTTCCCGTCACCGCAAGGAGCTTCAGCGGCGGGAGCGGGTAGAGGAGATCGAGGAGCTCCTTCTGGAGCCGAGGCCAGTCGGCTTCGGGGACGACGGTGCTGTTGGATGGCCTCGCGGTGTGATCGGTGTTAACCACCAGCCACGCGAAGCGTGCGGCGGAGATCCGCGCGGCGAAGAGCCTCTGCGCGGCCGGGTCGGCCGGGATCTTGTAAAAGAGGAGCGACGCTTCGTCGGAGTCCTGGGCGCGCCAGTGGACGTCGGTCACGGTTAGCGGCGGGAGCGTAACGTTAAGGAGCGGTCCTAGGGTTTTCTCATTCAGCATAGGTCGGTGCTTCAAACTGCAGGCGCAGGCTCGTTCGGCCTGAGAGCTCGGTCCCCGGGATGACGGACTGCTTCGTCACGACGCCGTAACCGTAGAGCTCAAGCTCGATGTTTCTCTCCTCGGCCAACTGTAAGGCACTCGCCTTATCAAGACCAGCGAAATCCGGCATGAGGCCCGGCGCGAAGACCTTCGTTGTCTGCGCCTGCTGCGTGTGGACCTCGTCGAGGTTCTTCGAGTTCGACTTCTCGTCGTACTTCGCGAACTGCGCGAAGTCCTTTTTCTTGTAGAGGATGTACTGCGTGATCTTCTTGAAGATCGGCGCGGCCGTGGCGCCGCCGTAGTAGCCGTTGGCGGTCGGGTGATCGACGTAGGCCAGCACCACGAACTTCTTGTTCACGTTGACCGGGAAGCCGACGAAGCTTCCGATGTAGCCCGCGTAGCCGCCGGTGGGGGAGACCCGCTGGGCCGTGCCGGTCTTTCCGGCCACTTCGTAGTGCGGGATACGCGCGTTGTCGCCGGTGCCCTCGCTCACGACGGAGACGAGCATCCGGGTCAGCTCCTCGGCCGTCTTCGCGGAGATGATCCGGTTCTCGGGCTTCAGCTGCGAGACGTCGTTCCGGAGGAGCGTCGGCTTCACGAGGTATCCCCCGTTGGCGATCGCGGCGTAGGCGCGGAGCATCTGGATCGCGGTGGTCGCGACGCCCTGGCCGAAGCTGATGTTACTGAGGCTAAGGGGGCGAACCTTGTCCTTCCCCCGGTAGCTCAGGATCCCCTTGGATTCGCCGCGAATCTCGATCCCGGTCTTCTGCGCGATCTGGAACCGGTCTAGCGTCTCCCGGAGCTTCGGGTACTTCAGCGCGAAGGCGATCTTCGTCGTCCCGACGTTGGAGCTGAACTTCAGGATGTCGGAGACCGTGAGCCATTCGAAGCGCTCGTGGGTCTCGGCCTCGGAGATCCAGTGGTTCTGAACCCGCATCTTCCCGTACTCGCAGAAGAACTTCGTCTCCGGCGTCGCGATCTTGTTCTCGAGCGCCGAGGCGATCGTCAGAGTCTTGAAGATCGACCCGGGTTCGAAGGGATCCGTCACGAAGGCGAGCTTCCGGTGCTCGAGGGGAAACGCCGTCGCGCGGTTCGGGTCGAAGGTCGGGTAGTTGGCGATCGCGAGGATCTCCCCGGTCTCGGCGTCCATGACCCCGGCGCCGCCGCGGAAGGCCTGGTGATGCGTCACGGCCTCCTTTAGGTAGCTCTCGAGGGCGCCCTGGATGTCCTTGTCGATCGTGAGCCGGACGTCCGGCGCCGCGAGATCCGACGCCTTGGTCTCGTACTTGATCGGCCGGCCCTTCGCGTCCCGGATGTACTTCACCACCTGGGGCTTGCCCTTCAGCTGGTCGTTAAGGCCGTTCTCGATCCCGGCGAGGCCCGTGTTATCGATCCCGACGAAGCCGATCGTCTGAGCCACGAGCTCGCGGTTCGGGTAGACGCGCTCGGAGTGGCCCTCGACGAAGATCCCGTCAAGCTTCTTGATCTTCTTCAGCTGCTCCTCGGAGAGCCGGATCTTGCGCCCGAGCCAGGTGTACTTCGTCCGCTTCTGGACCAGGGCCCGGAGCTTCGCATACGGGAGCTCGGGGACGGCCTTCGCGAGCTCGCGGAGCTGCTGGTAGAACTCGGCGTTCTTGTTCCGGGGGATTGTGAAGAGGTTGTAGACGTGCACGTTGATCGCGAGCGGGTTTCCGTTCCGGTCGAGGATGTTCCCGCGGTTCGGGAACTCCTTCACCTCGCGGATGAACTGGGACTTCGCGTAGGCGAGGAGCTTCGCCTTGTTTACGACCTGGATGTAGAACGCCTTGCTCACGACGACAGCGAACAGGAAGCAAAACACCAGGAAGCTGAAGAAGATGCGGTTTTTCACGAGCGCGTCCTAGGGAATGAGGATGATCTGCTCGGGGCCCGGTTCCTTCAGGTCGTACTTCACGGCGAACTCGCGCAGCCGCGGCACGGACATCTCCCGCGCCCGGGAGGCCTTGAGCTCCTTGTTCCGGATGGTCGCCTTCTGGATGTCCGTCTGGATGTTGTTCAGGAGGTACGCCTGCTCGATGCCCTTCATTCGGAAGGCGACGAAGAGGACGGCGAGCGTCGTGAACGTGAGGGTGAACGGGAGCGCGGCCGGGTTGAACAGGAACTCTATCAAGCGGTTGTTAAACTTCGTACTGCCTTTTTTTCTTAGCGCCATCAACCCTCCCTAGTTGCGAATCCCGCTGCAGGAGGCGGAGCTTCGCGCTCCGCGACCGGGAATTCTGTAACAGCTCTTCTTCCGTGGCTGTAAGTGGCTTCTTCGTTAAAATGATAGCAGGAATATCTTTCTTCTCCACTATTTCTTTAAAAGTATGTTTTACGATCCGGTCCTCGAGCGAGTGGAAGCTGATGACCGCGAGGACGCCGCCGTCGGCGAGGAACGGCAACAGTTTTGGTAAAGTATTCTCGAGCACCGTGAGCTCTTCGTTGACGGCGATCCGGAGCGCCTGGAAGGTCCGCGTTGCTGGGTGGAGTTTCCCGTGCCGGTCCTTCGGCGGATAGGCGTGGAAGCAGATGTCCTCGATCTGACCCGTCGTCGCGATCTTCTCGCGGCTCCGGAGCTCGACGATCCGGGCGGCGATCTTCCGCGAGAGCCGTTCCTCTCCGTAGGTAAAGAGGAGGTCGGCGATCTCCTTCTCCGGGAGCGCGTTCAGGAGGTCGGCCGCTGTCGGCGTGTTCCGGTCCTCGTAGTTCATCCGCATGTCGAGCGGCGCGTCGGCGCGGAACGAGAACCCGCGCTCCATCTTGTCGAACTGGTGCGACGACACGCCGAGGTCCATCAGGATCCCGGCGAACTTTTCGTACATCTGGTTCCGCTCGCACCAGTCCGGGAACTCCTGGAAGTTCATCGGGAGCAGCCGGACGGCGCCGACCTTCTCCCTGCGCTGGATGTTCGTCTCGCCGTTCCGGAGCGCGTCCGGATCCTGGTCGGTGGCGTAGACCGTCGAACCGGCCACGCGGTCCGACAGCGCGAACGTGTGGCCGCCGGCCCCGAAGGTCAGGTCCGCGAAGACGAGCGAGCCCGAGGCCCGAGATCCGAGCTCCAGGGCCTCGAGGCATTCGTTGAGCATGACGGAGTAGTGGGCGAGGTAGTCGGTCATTTCTTGAGGATCACGTTGAGGATCTCTCGGTGCGATTCCCGGTGCAGGGCCGTGTCCGTGATGACCGCGTAGTCGTTCTCCGGAACGAACGCGACAGGATTCTTCACGAGGTCCGGGATCGCCTCCTTCACGAAGGCCTGGGCCGAGACGTAGTTCGACTTCATCACGTCCATGATCTCCTGGACCGTGCAGTGCTCGTCCTTCCAGCAGTCGTAGTCGGTGACCATCGCGACGGTCGCGTACGCCATCCCGGCCTCCTTCGCGAGAAAGGCCTCCGGAACGTTCGTCATACCGATCACCGCGGCGCCGAAGCTCCGGTAGATCCGGGACTCGGCCTTCGTGGAGAACTGCGGCCCCTCGATGCAGATGTAGGATCCGCCAAGGTGCGCGGGAACGCCGGCCCGCCGACAGGCCTCGTAGAGGCGCTTCGAGAGCCCTGGCTCGACCGGGTTGGCGGCGGAGACGTGCCCCACGATGCCGTCTTCGAAGAAAGTCCGCTTCCGAAAGCCCTTCGTCCAGTCGATGAACTGATCGACCAGGACGAACTGGCGGGGGGCGTACTGCTCCTGGAGCGAGCCGACGGCGGAGATGCTGACGATCGTGTTCACGCCGAGCTTCTTCAGCGCGAAGATGTTCGCGCGGTAGTTCACCTCGCTCGGGGTGTAGTGGTGGCCGATGCCGTGCCGGGGAAGGAAGTAGAACGGATGCCCGTCGACCTCGCACTCCATGACGTCCGCGCTGGGGCTCCCGAACGGGGTCTCCACGCGGTGCGAAGCCTTAACCTTAATAGCGTCGAGCTTGTAGATGCCCGAGCCGCCGATGATCGCGGTCTTGATGTGGCCCAAGGAGGTCTCCCTTACGCCAGCATGCCGGTGAGGTCGACGATGCGCCCCAGCGACTTCGACTGGCGGCCCAGGAAGTTCGAGGACTCATCGCGCTCGGACTCTTCCTTGCAGACGATGCACATCTCGGCCGTGGGCCGGGCGAGGAGGCGCTCGAACTTGATCCAGCAGCCGCACTCGGAGCAGAAGCCGAATTCGTTCACGTCGAACTTCTTGAGCGCCTTGTCGATCTTCTTCGCGTAGAAGACCTCGCGGTTCCGGAAGCGCAGCTGGTGCGAGTTATTGTAGTCGGAGATCGACTGCTCGACGTCGTCGCCGCCGTGGGCGAGCGAGAGGTCGAGCTCGGCGCTCGCGTCGTCGCTGAAGACGAGGCTCTGCCGTTCGGCGAG
The DNA here is from genome assembly GCA_044371595.1 of Bacteriovoracaceae bacterium. Taxonomy (GTDB): domain Bacteria; phylum Bdellovibrionota; class Bacteriovoracia; order Bacteriovoracales; family Bacteriovoracaceae; genus Peredibacter. The sequence continues at coordinate 621 of JBILTI010000029.1, read as the reverse complement.
GAGCTTCTGCCGGAGGGTCTCGAGCTGTTTCTTGGTCAGTGGTTTAATCTTTTCGGCCATGGGACAAAACTCCTGTGAGATAGACTGACTACTCCAGTCCGCCCTTGATGTTAAGGAGGACGGACTTGGAAACCATTTTTAACGTTTCGAACACTCCCTGTCCGGTGGTAGCGACGGCCTCGAAGGCCGGGAACTTTTTCTTGTTTAACTGATACTGGAGGTCCTCGACGGGGATGACGTTCGGCAGGTCCCGCTTGTTCCACTGCATGACCATCGGAACCTTGCTTACGTCGTAGCCCTGCTCGGCGAGGTTGCGCTCGAGGCCCTGGTAGGACTCGAGGTTCGCCTCCATCCGCTCGACCTGCGAGTCGGCGACGAAGACGAGTCCGTCGACGCCGCGAAGGATGAGCTTCCGGCTCGCCTCGTAGAAGACCTGGCCCGGGACCGTGTAAAGGTGGAACCGGGTCTTGAAGCCCCGGATCTCCCCGAGGTCGAGAGGAAGGAAATCGAAGAACAGCGTGCGCTCATTCTCCGTGTTAAGGGTGATCATCTGACCCTTGTTCTGCGAACTCGTCTTTTGATAGATGTACTGGATGTTCGTCGTCTTCCCCCCGAGGCCCG
>JBILTI010000083.1:0-6962 GCA_044371595.1 Bacteriovoracaceae bacterium | reverse complement strand
CATAAGTTTCTGATATCAAAAGTAGCCACCTAACTGGTCTACAATTGAGGTGGTGGAGTTCCCCAGAAAAAGTAGACACTTCTCTTAGGTGGCTTTGTTGATCTTCATTTCCTACTCCACCGGACTTAAATATCCAAGTGAAGAATGTAGCCTTCTCCGGTTGTACCAACAGAAAGTTGCACTGGCCAATTGAGGCCAGCTTGGAACCCTAAGGGACCCTTAGAAAAAGCGGCGCAGGCCGAAGCCGACTTTGTAGTTGGTCTGGGTCGTGGTCTGGATGTTGCCGTCCTCCTGCTCCTCGCGGGTACTGAGGGACTCGAAGGCGTTGTCGAGGACGAACTCCCATGTGTCGTTGAACGGGAGGCTGATCCCGAGCTTGATCGACGGGATCATCGAGACCGGGCCCGCCTGCGAGAGACCCACGGTGGTGGTGTTCGAGAGGCCGTAGCCGATGCCTCCAGAGAGGTAGATCCGGCCCCCGGCGACGTAGTCCCGGAGGTAGTCGAAGTAGTAGAGGAGGTTCACCATGGCGAGGTTCCGCATAGTCAGGAGCGACGCGCCGCTGTAGTTGATGACCTCCCGCTCGTAGCGAAGGCCCGCGTCCCAGGCGAAGTTGCCGACGAGGTCCCGCTCGTAGAAGACCTCGGCGTGGTAGCCGCCGCGGCGGGGGGTGTTCGCCGGCGCGTCGGAGACCGTCTCGGAGATCCCGCGCGTGAGGGCGCCCTTGAAGACCAGCGAGGGCCGGGACTTCCGGATCTCGGTCTTGATGTATTTCCGACGCTCGGCCTCGGGGGCAAGGGCCCAGATGTATTCCGTGGCCGGGTAGTAGGTGACGATCGCGCCCTTCTCGAACGGCAGTACGGCGTCGATGTTCAGGAGCTGCCACTGGGTGAAGTTCCCGGTGACGCTCACGGCGCGGGCGAGGACGGAGACGTCCTCCGCCGTGAACGTCGCCGTCATGCCCGTCTCGACCCCCTGGCGCTTCCCGTTCCGCGTGATGAACGTCTTCCGCGACTCGGAGACGGCCTGGATCATGATGAGCTCGAAGGCCTCGGCGGAGACGCTGGCGGCGAGGGCGAGGGCGAGAATGGTATGACGAAGACGCATGTCTTCATCATACCAGCTTCGGTGAAATTTCCTACTGATCTAATACGAACGGCGGCCGGAAGAGGCCCGTTCCGTCGACGGCGCTTGAGTGAATCGCTTCGGCTTCCAGGTTGATGACGCCGATCTGCGGTTTGAACGTGTCCGTCGCCGTGAGGTCCGAACTGAAGAGCGCGAAGACCGCGTCGTTTACGTTCTCGCTCGCGCTGGCGCCGACGGCCCCGAGCGTTAGGTCGCTTACCACCTGGGAGAGACCGATCCGGGCCGTGGACCGGTGTTCGATCGAATCGATGAGCGAGACGCAAGCGCCGCAGGTCACGCTGTCGTCGGAGCGCCAGCGCGCCAGCCGCGGGTAGGAGACGGTGCCCGTCCCGACGGAGTTGAAGAAGATCCGCGCCTCGGCCAGGCCCGGGATCGAAACGAGGTCTGGCGCGAGCATCCGCGTGTCGGTGATCACGCCGCTCGATGTGGTGCCGCTCACCTTGGCCGAGAGGGTGTTCTCGGTGAACGACGCGGCGGTGTCGAGGTCGGGGTTATAGCGCCCGATCCGATATTCGCCGCCGGTGCTCGTCTGCTCCTGCGCGAGGACGTAGTAGTACGGGTTTCCGACGGCGTTCGCCGCGAGTCGGACGGACTGGAACGCGAAGCCCGACTGGATGTCCTGCGAGGCGCGGTCTGTCGCGCTGCCGCCGGTGGTATCGAAGAGCATCCAGTCCATGCCGGAGAGCGTGTAGCGGTAGATCGCGAGCGCACCGGCGTTGTTGAGTTCGCCGGAGATCCGCGCGACGACGAGCTGGCCCGCGAGGTTGAGCTTGGCGTCGAAGGCCGCGGTCCGGCCCATCTCCGCGAGCGTGTCGTTCGCGCTGATCGCGAGGATCCCGCTCCGGAGGTGGACGTCGGCGGCACCGGAGACGACTGTGACGTTGTTCTGTTCGGTGCCGCCGAGGGACGAGTTGATCATCGGCAAGTGCCAGCGGCCCGCGCTCACGAAGATCCGGCCTAGGCCCCCGCTCGCGACGACGAGCCCCGGCGCGTTGATCGCCGTCATCAGCGTGCCGTCGAAGTCGATGAAGTCTTCGTCGTACTGCGAGTAGAGCTCGACGGTGGCGTTGGACGCGACGGCGGTGATACCGTGGAGGGCCGCGGCCGTGGAGGCGTTGATCTTATCCGCGAGGTTCGAGGCCGTGGAGTTCATCGAGGCGCACGCGGAGTCGCTGCAGATGAGGTCGGGCCCGGCCGCCGGCGTGCCGGAGGCGGTGAACACGTGACCGTTGATCGTGACCGTTTCGCCGGGGGTGAGGGTGTTGTTAAGCTCGATAGTTGCGACGGAGCCGTCGCCGTCGACCTGGACGATGTCGCAGGACGCGCCGACCGAGCACGAGATCCCGTAGGGGGCGTAGTTGAAGCCGAACGGCGCCGGGTGCGGCATGCCGATTTTCCGCCGGCCCGCGACGTCGAAGCTCTTGTCGATCCGTCGGATCCGCGGGATCAGCGTGTTCGGCGCCGACGACGTGCTCGCGATGTAGGCTACGTAGACGCTGTCGGCGGAGCCCGCGATCGAGAGGTTCGAGACGGTGTTCGGCGTCGCGCTCTCGAGGGCCTCGAACTGGATCGTTTGCGTCGTGAGGACGATGTTACCGCTCGTATCCCGGACGGTCTTCTCGACGAAGACGTCGAAGTTCTGGTCGACGTAGGCGGAGTAGATCACGGCCGTGTTCGGAACGGTGTTGGTGTCGTCGTGCCAGACGGCGAGCTCGTTTCCGAGGTTTCCGCTGCCGGTCGCCGGCTGGTTGTAGAGGTACGGCTTCGGCGTGACGTACCAGGTTCCGGCGCAGGTGCCGGTGCCGGGGCCCGCGACGGGGTTCGCTGCGGTGTTGTCGCCGACGCAGAGCTGGAGTTCGATCGTCCCGGTGACGTTCCCCGGCGTGTAGCGGAGGAGCCGATCGGTGGCGCCGGTGACCGCGGTCCAGATGCCCGCCGGGAAGCGCGCGTACCACTGGTACTTCAGATCGCGCTCGGCCGCGGGGCCCGACGGATCCGTGACCGAGCCTGGGTCGATCGAGAACTGGTAGCCGGAGTAGACGACGGTGGTCGAGCCGATTGCCGGGACCGCGGCCGCGGTGTTGAACACCGGCGGCGGGTTGAAGTTTCGGACGTAGACCATGTAGACCTCGGAGTCCGTCACGGTGCTCGGGATGGTCGATCCGGTCGTGGTACTCATCACATCTTTGACGTCGACCTTGAAGTAGACCGCTCGCGAGGTGTCCCTGTCGACGTCGATCGGCGATGCGTGACGGCGGATCAGGAGGTCCTCCGGCAGCTGGTAGAGCGTACCGGTCACCTGGAGCGGGTTCGTATCGGCGGTCCGGGTGACGGGCACCCACGACGACGGCGACGACGTCGATCCGTTGGAGCTGATCGGGACGGAGGCGGTGCAGGCCAGGGCGTTGTCGGTGCAGAGCGAGACCTGGTACTGGAGGTGGTCGACCTCCGCGTCGGTGACGTGCATGTTGAACAGGATGCTGTCGAGCTCGCGGGCGAAGCTCGTCGAGTCCGCCGGGTTCAGCGTGACCGTGAGACCGCTCTGGATGCTCTGGATGTTCGACTGGGCCGCGAGGATCGACTGCGGCGTGAGGACGATCCCCGAGGGGTTCTGCTCCCGCACGACGAAGCTCCAGGTCAGGTTCGGGGACGTGGCGGTGGTGCCGCCGACCTCGGAGCCGGAGTCGGAGAGCGTGAGCACCGCCTGGTAGGTCCCGGCGGTCGGGTTCAGGGGGCCGGTCGGGATGTGGTGCGGGAACATGAGGCTACACGTCCACTGGGTAGTGTAGGCCGGCGTCGTGGCACCGAGGGCCTTGGTGCAGCTGGTGGTCGCGCCGACCTGGTTCGTGGCGATGTCCGTTCCGTTGTGGCGCAGGCGGAGGTCCCACTCGAACTCCTCCTCCGCGGCGCTCGCCGAGTAGAAGTCGTCGGTGACGGTGAAGGAGAGGGTGAAGGCCGTGCCCTGGTCGACCTGGCAGCCGGTTCGGGAGTACGCGCTGGTCGTCGTACACCCGGACGGGTTCGACGTTCCGAAGGTCACCGTCGGCGCCACGTTGACGGGTTTCACCGTCACGAGCCACTCGACCGGGTAGGAGCCGTTTCCGGGGATCACGTCCCCGCGCTCGAACTCGTAGGAGGTCGCCTCGTCGAAGAGCCGGGCCGTGACCTTCTGGTTCTGCGTGACCGTCGGCGCGGCGTTCGCGAGCTCGAGGATGTTCGTGTCGAACGGGGCGCTGGTGTTCTCGCAGTTCGTGAGCGCGTCGACGAGGCAGACCTGTTGGGTCGCGCCGTTTCCGAGGGCGTCGGTGGTCTTCTTGGTGCAGATCTCCGCGCCAGTGGAGTTCAGGTACCAGCGGACCTGGATCGTCTTTCCGTCGCCGGCGTAGGTGCCGTCGGCGTCGTCGACGGTGACGCAGAAGTTGGGCCGGGACGGCGGCGAGCCCGAGCCGTAGACCCAGCTATAGGTCGGGAAGTCGTTGTAGCCGACGCCATTGTGGGCGGTTACCGTGACCCCCGGGGCCGGAAAGCCGATCGACGACACGTTCGCGAGGTCCGGCTGGCGGACGGTCACGTTCCACTGGTACTCGGCGACGACCTCGCCGGGGTTGTCGTTCTGGACCGCGGCGCGGACGAGGTAGGAGCCGACCCCGATCGTCGCCGGGTTAAAGTACGGCGTGGGCGGGGTCCCGAGGAACGCGGTGTTCGTCCCGCCGTTGGTGAAGTTCGTGAACGTGTCCGTCTCCGTGTAGATGGTGGAGCCGTTCTTGATCACTGACCACGTCGTCCGGTAGTTGTCCGCGGCGTTCATCGAGAACAGGCTGTCGGTCGGGTTCCGGACGGTGAACGAGAACTGGACCCGCGGGTCCGTCGGAAGCTTGTCAAAGGCGTAGGTCGCCGGCGTCAGGCTCGCCGTGTTCACCGCGGGTTTCGGAAGGTTCGTGATCTTGAGCTCGAAGCTGTGCGTGTCGACGACGGCGCCGTTGGCCGCGACGACCTTCGCCGTGATGACGTGACTCCCGACTTCGTAGAGGGACGCGATGAGCGTACAGGTGTGCGAGTTCGAGCAGATGCTCTCCGGGGCGGCGTTGAAGACCCGCTCCCAGGCGATCGAATAGGACTGGTTATAGGGGTTCGCGACGCTGACGTTGAACGAGAGGAACGTCGTGTCTCCCTTCGTCCGGGTCTGCGTGAAGCTCGGCGAGTAAGTGTCGATCGTCAGGAACGACGACGGGCCTCCGACCACCGGTACGCACGTCCGCAGGGAGGCGTTGAAGGCTTCGTTCGCCTTGCACTCCGTCTGCTTCGTCTGTGGTACACAGGCCGCGAGCAAAAAGAGGGCGCAGATAGTAATCCAGAAAGTTTTTAAACCAACCATGGTCTTTTCCTTTTCGATCCGTCTCGATGTTTATCGGGACTTTTCTTAAAATTCCTTAGACTTGGACGATTTCCTCAATCCTATTGTCTCCGGTACCCAATCGGGGTAGTCCGGTTTTACGGTGATACTCTTTAGAATCCGATAGTTTACAAAGCTTCTCGGGGGGGGCAAAATTTACTCAAACGGAGTTCCCTGACCCTATTACTGGGCAGTTGTCGAGGAGTTGAGGCATGTTTTCTTTCTTCAAGGCGCAGGAGTCGGCGACGGCCCCCGCGGGACGCGTGATCGCGCTCATGAACCAGAAGGGCGGCGTCGGCAAGACGACGATGGCGTTTAACCTCGCCCACGCGTTCCGGCACCAGGGGAAGAAGGTCCTCTGCATCGACATGGACCCGCAGGCGAACTTCAGCTCCCTCTTCGACCTCCCGGTCGACCCCGACCGGAAGAACATCCACCACCTCCTGATCAACACCATCAAGGAGCTCCGGCCCCTCCACACGCCGGTCTTCCTGACCGACGTCCGCGTGACCTCCCCCGAGGGGATCGACGTCCTTCCATCGGGTCAGGAGCTCTCGGGCTTCGAGCTCACCGTTGCCGGCATCGCGGCGCCCCGGCAGCTGATCCTTAAGAAGTTCATCGAGAAGTTCGAGCTCCGCGCGCAGTACGACGTCATCATCATCGACGGCCCGCCGACGCTCGGCCTCCTGGTCGTAAACATCCTCTGCGCCGCCGACGGCGTCCTCTATCCCTTCGTTCCGGACCGCTTCTCCGAACAGGGCCTCCGGAACATCCTCGAAGCGGTGAAGGACATCGGCGAGATGGAGATCACGGCGGTGCCGAAGAACCTCGGCTTCATTCCGAATCTCTTCGACACGCGCCGCAAGCAGGCCGCCGAGGACCTCGAGCAGATCCGCGGGACGCTCGGGGAGGGGACGATCCACGAGCCGTTCACGAACAAGGTCCAGTTCGGAAAGTCGCTGGCGCAGCGGAAGTCGGTCTTCCACTTCAAGTCCGGCGAGTTCCGGGACCTGCAGCGGCAGTTCGTGGCGATGACTGAGGCCGTGCGTAAGGAGCTACAGGCATGAAAAACAAGAATCCGCTCTACGTGATAAAGGGGAAGGACGTGCAGGAAGCAAGTTCGATCGTCGACCTGGTGATCAAGAAGTTTAACCTCGAACCGGCGATCAACATCCTCCGGAACCTCTTCTACCTACTGCTCGAACAGGTGGAGACCTTCGCGGCCTACCAGGCGGTGAAGGGCTTCATCGACGACGTGCTCCGGCGGCTCCGGGACCTCGGACGGATGACCGGACTCCTCCAGAGCTAAACGCAACGCAGTTGAGTTTTCAAGTACCCATAACGTGAAACTCGTCGGTGAGAAGCGTTGACAATTCTCTTCGATACCTTCGGGCGTATCGAAAAAAGTCTGTGCAGGCGTCTT